>CAXBOF010000033.1:0-10063 GCA_963977205.1 uncultured Phycisphaera sp.
ACAGTGCCTCGGCCCGTTCAATCGCGTTGAGATCCTGTCGATGCACGTTCTCGATAAGGGCGAGCTCGGCCGAGTCCTTGTCGCCCGCCTCGCGCACGATCGCGGGGATGCGTTCAAGGCCGGCGATCTTGGCCGCCCGCCACCGGCGCTCGCCCGCGATGAGCTCGTATCGGCCCCCGGTCCCCCCGCTGCCGCTGCCCGGTCGCACGAGCACCGGCTGCATGAGCCCGTCCTCGGCGATCGACCGCGCCAGCGCCTTGAGCGACTCCTGATCGAACGATCGCCGCGGTTGGTTTCTGTTCGGAATAATAGACCCAACTGAAATATCAGTGAGCTTATATTCAGAAGTATTCTGATCTTCAATTATTTGTGGTCTGGGCGGCACAGAGCTTGTCGGCGCGGGCGCAGGCGTATCCGGCTTGTCCGAGGCCGGGACTGCCTGGGTGGTGACTGCCGCGCTATCGCTTGGAGCGATGGGTGGGCTCGCGCTTGCTGAGGTATCCACCGCAACGGGTGTGCCGATCATGCCGCTGAGCCCCCGCCCGAGGCGGCGACGCTTGTTCGATGTGCTGGTGTCCGACTCACTCATCCGGGGGCCTCCTTGCCAATGATGCCAACTCCCCCTAGCTTACGCGCCATGCCCCCCCCATCGCAATCCGAGCCGTCCCGCCACGCCTTCACCCAGCCCGAGGTCATCGCCCGGGGCCTGCTCACGCGTGGGCTGTTTGTGCTGGTGTGCCGAAATCTGGCCAAGGGCTACTGCTACCTGCCCGGCGGGCACGTCGAGCCGGGCGAACTGTCGGCCGAGTCGCTCGTCCGTGAGTTCGCAGAGGAGACCGGCCTCAAGATCAACCCGGGCCGGCCCGCCCTGGTGGCGGAGGTCGTCTTCGGGAAAAAGGGCCACGAGATCAACACGGTGTTCCACGTGGAACATCGTGGACCCCCGCCGGAGGTAGTCCAGAGCCAGGAGCCGGACATCGGCTTTGAATGGCTCGACGCGGCTGCGATCGTCGATGCCGACCTTCGGCCCAGGGCCATCAAGGCCTGGCTGGTCGGCGGCGGGCTTTCGCAGAACTCGGGAATCGAGTTCGTTTCCGATCGCCAGATCGACTGAAACCCACGTTTTTGAGCGATTTGCACGCTCTTTGCGGACCACAACTCATCTCTCGGCCCAGAATTCCGATAGGGGGGTCGTGACCGAAGACCAGCAACATCAGCGATCCTCGCCCGAGAAGGTCCAGTCGCTCATCGACCAGCTCGTGGGGCGAGTCTCCCAGCTGGATGCTGAGATGGACGCCCTGCGTAAGCACAGCGGCACGGAACTCGCAGCCGCCCTGCTCGCCCACGAGGTCTGCAATATCCTGACCCCAGGCAAGGCCCTGGCCCAGCTCGCTTTGACCCGTCCCGAAGATCGGGATCTCACGCAGCGGGCGCTTCAGCGGATCGTCACGAGCATCGATCGGACGACGGACATCGCCAACACGGTGATCGAGATCACCGAGGGCGTGGCGGCTGCAGGCCGGGACGAAACCGAGATCCTGATGGCAGCTCGCGAGGCCATGACCTCTTTGGGTGAGGATCCCAGCGAGATCGGCATCACGATCGAACTTAAGATCGATCCGACTCTCAGCGTGGGCATGTCCAGTGTGGCCCTGGTGCAGGTTCTGGTGAACCTGGTCCGCAACGCGATCCGCTCGATGCGGAGCGCTGGGCAGGGGACCAGAATCAGGATCGAGGCCGAGCGTGCTCAATGTTCCACGTGGAACACTGGTGCGATTCGCTTGGCGGTGATCGACGATGGGCCGGGGATCGAGCCGGAACTGCGTGAACGGGTCTTTGAGCCGTTCGTCAGAGCAGCAGCCTCGAAGCAGCAGGGCGGCAAGGGGCTTGGGCTCTCGATTTGCCGGCAGCTTGTGATCGCAGCCGGCGGCGAGATCGAGGTCTCGTCGACGCCCGGCCACGGGGCGTGCTTCTCGATGATCCTGCCCTCGGGCGGGGTCGCGGCTGGGCGAGCGGCCTGACATCGAACGACCTTAAGGCGTGTGCTCGGCTTGGCGCGTGAAGCGGAGTTTGTCGATGCGTGTGCCGTCCATATCGAGCACTTCGATCAAGTAGCCGCTCCAGGGCACGGCATCGCCTTCGTCGGGGATTTTACCGAGCAGCGACGCAACGAGGCCTGCAGTTGTGCTGATACCAGGCAGACTCTGCCTTGTTTCGGGGGGCATGCCCAGGTGTTTGACGAGGTCGAGCAGGGGCAGGCGTCCATCGGCGTAAAATTCATTTTCAGATACAATTCGTATGTTTTGATCTGGGTGGGCCGGATGTGCCTGTTCGAGTCCGACGGTGGCGCGTGCGATGTCGTTGAGTGTGATGAGTCCTTCGGTGACGCCGTACTCGTCGACGACGAAGGCGATGTGTGTGGTGGAGTTCTGGAGTGATTCGAGGAGTGAGAGGGCGGGGAGTGTTTCGGGTATGTAGAGGGGCGGGCGCATGACATCTGCAATTTTGAACTCGGTACCGGCGAGCAGGCCGTGGGAGATGAGGTCCTTGATGTGAACGACGCCAAGGATGCTTTCGGGCCCGTCGCGGCAGATGGGGAAGTGAGAGTATGGGTTGGTTCCGACGAGTACGCGGACGGTCGATATAGGATCTTTTTCGTCGATCCAGACGATGTCGGCGCGGGCGACCATGAGATCACGCACGGTGAGGTCGCCTAGTCGCATGGTCCGCTGGAAGAGGTTGAGTTCCTGCGACGTGAACACGCCGGTGGAAACGGCTCGGTCCATCAGTGAGCGGACATCTTCTTCAGAGACATCCTCGCCGCGACTCTGCGGGATTCGCAGCACGCGCAGTGCCAGATCGGTGGAAAGGGTGAGAATGCGCACAGGGATCGCTGTGATCGTTGAAATACCCTGCAGCGGCGGGGCGATGAATGAGGCTGTGGCTTCGGGGAAGGCCAAGGCGATGCGCTTTGGGATGAGTTCACCCACGACGAGAGAGAAGTAGGTGATGCCCAGGACGACGATCACGAGGGCGAGGGTGTCGGTGTGACCCACGAGGAGGGGGACTTTGGCCAGCGCGGCCTCGACCCCGCCCGAGAGCGCCTTCTCGCCGAAGGCACCGGCAAGGACGCCGATAAGGGTGATCGCGACTTGAACGGTGGAGAGGAACCGGGATGGCTCGCGCGACAGGCGCAAAGCGGTCGCGGCTCCGGCGTGTCCGGCTTGGGCGCTGCGCTCAAGGCGACTTTGACGGCTGGTCATCATGGCCAGTTCGGACATGGCGAAAAAGCCGTTGAGGAGGATGAGGGTGGCAAGGATAAGGATGGGCAGGAGCATGAGGAAGGGTACCGAAGAGGTGGCGATCCGTGGAGCGGGAGGGAGAATATCGAGAGCTCTCTGAACACCCCGTATTCGGATCTAAGGATTCGAAAGACTCAGGCCCTCGGCTCTGTGGAAGAATGAATGGGGTTCCACATTCGCGTGTGAATCTCGTTGAATGCCAGATTGGCGGATACGCCTTCTTCGTCTGCTGTGCGACAGCGTTGTCGCATGGAATCGGCCTTGATATGTTTCGGGCTACATCCGCCAGGGCGCTGGATTGGAAAAATGGTGTCCTTGCAGACACCCGACCCGCCTCACCAACAGCCCTCTTTTGGGTGGGTTGAGAAAGGGCGGGTGGACAACGTTCCCGCTTCTCGCTGTGCAGGCACCTATTTGGTCATCGCAGGGGGGGTATCAGGCACTCGGAAGAATGACGACGTCGCGCGGGTCGATGTGCATGCCGACCTGGGTGGTCGATTTGCTCAGGTGCTCGGCGGTCGGGTTGAGCTCGCTGACAGCCAGGGTCTGGCCCATGGTCTGTTCGCCCAGGCGGATCCGGTGCTGGGCGATCTCGCCGAGGTATACGGATTCGAGACGCTTGCCGGGCAGGGCGCCGGATGTGCCGGTCTCAACGAGCCGGATTGATTCGGGGCGGACGGAGCAGGTGACGCGCTGGCCGGCCGAGAAGCTGTCGCCCGAGCGGATGGTCGCCAGCAGTTTGCCGGCGGTGGTCTCGAGGGCGAGGCGGTCGGGCGCATCGTGGCCGGCGACCTTGGCTTCGATGAAGTTGGTCTCGCCGAGGAAGCTCGCCACGAATTGCGATTCGGGGTGGCGGTAGAGGTCCTGTGGTGTGCCGAGCTGCTGGAGCTTGCCGCTCTTCATGATGGCGATGCGGTCGGCCATTGAGAGGGCTTCTTTTTGATCATGCGTGACATAAACCGTTGTCAGTCCAGCACTTTTGCAGATGCTTCTAATTTCAGATCGAAGATCTAACCTGAGTTTGGCGTCCAGGTTCGAGAGAGGTTCGTCGAGGAGCAGGACGTCTGGCCTGATGACCAGGGCGCGGGCGAGGGCGACGCGCTGCTGCTGCCCGCCGGAGAGCTGGTTGGGTTTGCGCTTGGCGTACTCGAGCATCTGGACAGCCTCGAGGGCTTCCTTGATGGCTCGCTCTTTGGCGGCAGCGGGGGTCTTTCGGATTGTCAGGCCGAAGGCCACGTTCTGCTCGACGGTCATGTGGGGCCAGAGGGCGTAGCTCTGGAAGACCATGCCCGTATTTCGCTTGTTGGGGGGGGTGTTGGTGACTTCCCGGCCGTTGAAGGCGACTTTGCCGGAGGTTGGCTCGATGAAGCCGGCGAGCATGCGAAGCAGCGTCGTCTTGCCACAGCCCGAGGGGCCGAGGAGGAAGAAGAGCTCTCCCGGCTCGATGGTGAGCGAGACATGGTCGACGGCGATGGCTTTGGAGGAGCCCGAGCCGAAGGTCTTGGTGATCTGATCGAGGTCGATGCGGGTGCTCATAGTTGGGGAGAGGGTAGCGAAGTTGATGCACACGGGCCGTGCGGGTTGAAGGCGGGGCCCGGAAAGCGGACGATGGGGGTGTGTCCGACCCGCGTGTGAATCCGAAGGCCGACGACTCCGGGCAGGAGTTGATTGAGGCGTTGCCCGAGCCGCGCGCCGGGGGCGGGGCGGATTCGGAGGTGGCGTCCGATCCGGAGCAGTCGGCGGCGTGGGTGGAGTACAAGCGTTCGCGGCCTGGCAAGGGCGGGGGGGATGCGTCCCGGCTCGGGGCCGAGGCGGGAGAGGGCTCACTCGTGGCTGCGCTTGTGCCGAAGGCGCTCGACCCGTCCATCGAGGGCTCGATGGAGATGCCAGAGCTTGCTCGGCATCGGCACCACTCGTTGCTGTACGCGGTCACGCACCTGGGCGACCCGCATGAGCGGAGGGTCTTGCTGCGGTATCTGCGGCTCAAGCGCGGGCTCATCGCGTCGGCGGTGGTGGTGCTTGTCGGGGCGATCAGTGTGGCGGTCGCCATCGGCTTTGCGCTGGCGCGGTCGGCGCCGTCGTGGTGGGTCGATATCGACGCCGAGGAGCCGCGGAATATCCAGCTGGCTGAGCTGGTGCAGAACGGTGCGCTGTCGCATTTGTTCGAGGATCGCCAGTCGCTGGTGGGCGGCTCGGTCGAGTGGCCCGTCAAGATGACCGACGAGGCGGCCAACGCGTGGATGAACATCAAGCTGCCCGAGTGGTTCGCCAAGATCAGCGACGGGCTGGACTGGCCCGAGTCGGTGCAGCAGCTTCAGATGGTGTTTGATAACGGAACAATCCGAATTGGCGCGAGGGTTCGGACGGACATCGGCACGCGGATCTACAGCTGCGCGATCGTGCCGGAGCTGCACGAGGACGGCTCGCTCTGGATGAAGGCGCAGACAGTCTCGATGGGACGTCTGACGATGCCCGCGGGTTGGGTACTCAGCGGTGCGGACACGAGCGCTGCCAAGTACATCCCTGAGCAGCTGCGCGGGACGGCCGAGGCGGAGGCGCTGTTCGAGAAGCTGACGGGTCAGCTGCCGCTGTTTGATATCGCGGAGGTGAGCCTGGGCGATGGTCGGCGGGTGCGGCTCCTCGGGCTCAGGGTGCGCGACGGGACGGTGATTGCGCACTGTGTGACGCAGAATCCGGAGTAGACGAGCCCGGCGCGCGAGTGAGTGAGTAGGCGATCATGAATCCCCGACGCGAAAGGTTTTATCGATATCGGTATTTCCGCCGTGCGTGGGCGATTCGTTGTGCTGGCTTGGTTTCTGGAGCGGTATTGCCGATTTTCGCAGATGGTATTCACTGCCAGTTGATCGCGAAACGATCGTTTTATCCGGAGATGTATTACTGGTCTCCAGCGGATGAATTTGCGCTCCTCGGTTTAGTTTTCAATTGTGCCGCGTGGATGTTCTTTGTCTTGTTGTCGATGCACTTGAAGCATTGGGTATCGGTACTGATCGCTTTTGCAACACTTCTTGTCGGATCTGGCGTCATCTATTTTGAGATTCTTCGATCACAAACCAGCGATCCGTTAGCGGCGTTTGGGCTCTTGGGTGCACCTGCCTTTGTTCTGTTGGGCTTTATTCCGAGCTATTTGCTCGCGTATGTTGTGGACCGGAAAGTCACGAGGCGAGCCTGGTTGCGTGCGAGGTTCGGTTGCGAGCGTTGCGGGTACGCCATGCGCCGGACACTCGTAGCGAGATGCCCTGAGTGCGGTGCGTTGCGGTACGCCTCGGTCTTTCCGGAAGGTGGGAGCAACGCACCGGCGCATGACGCGCAACGGGACATCCCCGCCGTTGGTGAGCAAGCGAAGCCATTATGAACCAGGGGCTGAACATCAAACTCCGCGAGGTGGTGCCGGGTGATCTGCCGACGATTTATGCGTACCAGCTCGACCCGGAGTCCAACCGCATGGCGGTTGCCAGGCCTCGGAGTTGGGAAGACTTCCGGTCGCACTGGGAGCAATCGCTGGATGATCCGAAGATCGTGGCGAGGGTGATTGTCGCCGATGGCGAGGTGGTCGGGCATATCTCGTGTTTCGAGGTGGATGGACGCGAGAACGTCGGGTACTGGATCGATCGCGCGCACTGGGGCAAGGGGATCGCGTCGCAGGCGCTGGCGCTGTTTCTTGGCGTTGCCAGCTGTCGGCCTTTGCACGCCAGGGCGGCACGGAGCAACGCGGGGTCGATCCGTGTGCTGGAGAAGTGCGGGTTCGTGCTGACGGGCTATGAGTGGTCTGAGGAGACCGAGCGGTTCCCGGCGTGTGAAGAGGCGGTGTTTGAGCTTGTTTGAGTCTGTTTGAATGGGCGGCGGGACGCCGCCCCCACGCGAGGCTTGATTAGCCGCCGCCTTTGGGTTTGCCTGTGGCGAGGTCTTCGTTTCGGAGGTATCGGGTCATGTCGCGCATGTAGCGGGTGATGCGGGCACGTTGGTGGGGGGTGCCTTTGGCGCCGATGCGGTTTTCCATCATGTCGGCCATTCGGCTGATGCCGCCGAGCGAGGGGCCGTTGGACGGATCTCGCATGGCGTCCTGATCGCGTTTGGCGTCGCGCATGGCTCGTTCGAGGAGTTCGTCGTCGGAGCGGGTCGAGGGTGAGCCGTCGAACTCGTTGGCCAGGCGGATCATGTCGACGATGCGGGACTTGAGGGCTTCTTCCTGCGCTTCGGGGTCGTCGAGGCTCGGGTAGTCGTGTGCGAACTTGTCCATGAAGTCGAGCATCATCTGGGCGGCGTTTTCTTCGAGCTGCTCGCGGGCCGAGCCGGAGATGCCCGAGGCGAAGGCCGCCAGCAGCGTGCCGTCGGATGAGCCCATGCCCTCGACGCGCTTGATGAGCGAGCCGACAAGGCGGACGCGTTCCTCGACGGGGAGGTTGTTGAATTCGTCCTGAAAGAGCGTGTAATTGAAGATGTCGTCGAGTGGGTCGTCGTCGTAGTCGGGCATGGGGTAGGGGCGCAGCGCGAGATAGAGGCCAAGCCCCACGGCGACGAGGGCGAGGGCGCCGGTCGAGAATCCCAGGATCTTGAAGCGTTTGGCGCGCTCGGGTGTGTCGGTCTGGCTTGCGACGAAGGCTTTCCAGCGGTCGGGGGCGGAGCGCCTCGGTGCGTGTTCTTTCTTGGCGCGCTTGGCTTTCTTGCCGGCTGGCGCGGGGCCCGAGTCGGTGATGAGGGGCTCGAACTGTTGTTTCTGGAAGTCACCCGGTTCGGTCATGGCAGGCTCCGGCGGGGGGTGATCTCTTCGAGGAAGCGTTCGAACTCGCGGTTGGTGGGGTCGACGTTGACGTCGGCGCGCATGGTCGGGAAGTAGAGGGCGTTGCGGCCGTCTTTCGTGTCGTGCCATGTGTCGGCGTCGACGAGGATGGGCCAGTCGCGGCGTTCGAGACCGACGGTGATGGCTTTCTGGATGCGGGGGCGGTCGGCGCCGGGGAAGAGGACAAAGAGCTCGGAGGCGAAGATGAGTTTGCCCGCGACGTACTCGTAGCTGGTGCCGAAGACCTCGTTGACGGGCCGGTAGCCGGAGGCGGCGTCATCGGACTCGGTGTCGGAGGGGCACTTCCACGGATCGTTGACGATCCAGAAGGAGTTCGGGTCTCCCGGGATCTCGCGCCTAGGGGCGGGGACATCCATGTAGTCGGCCAAAACTTCGAGCATGGCCGGGTCGTTGGCGTTGCCGTCGGCATCGGTGAGCGGGAGGACATCGGGCAGGAGCTCGAACTGGTTGTAGTAGAGCTGGAAGCCCACGCCGATGCCCTTGAGGTTGGCCAGGCACTGGACGTTCTGGGCGCGCTGACGGGCCTTGCCGAGGGCGGGCAGGAGGATGCTGATCAGGACCGCGATGATGGCGATCACGACCAAGAGCTCGATAAGCGTGAAGGCGCGGCGGCGGCTCTCGGGTTGAGATTGGCGGTTTTTGGTCATGATTCCCCGAATCGAGCATACCGGCTACACCGGGCCGAGTGGCACAAATGCCGAGGCCCGGTGTGTGTGACGCCAATCGGGTTCGATTCGTTTCGGGGAATCAGATTCGTGAGACGGGGTTCGTGGCTCGGGCCGGGTGGCCTAGGCGGCCAGCGAGATGCTCGAGCAGCTGGTGATGACGTTGCCCGTGCGGATCATCTGCCACAGCAGGCGGCGCTGGTCCTCGGTGATCTCTGTGAACGAGACGCCGAAGGTGGTGGTGCGGAAGGCCAGCTTTTTGATCCAGCGGACCTCGCAGGTCAGCGGCAGCGATTCCTCGTCGCCGGCGACAACCAGGGCGATGGTGGAGCCGGGCTTTGAGCCCGCGGGCAGCTTGCCCTTGATGCGCAGGCCTGTGGATGAGGCGTCGACGATCTCACCGATGTTGGAGCGCAGTTCGCTGCACTGGATCCGGCCGGCATCTCGCCGATCGTCGTGCTGTGAGATGGATTCGTGGCGTGGCAGCATGACAAGTTCCCCCTGTACCCGGGGAGAGGATGGCAAATAGGCGGGGGCTGTGCCGCCCATGTGGACCCCGGTTTTTCCCGGGGGTTCGGTCTATGCGGATGATCCGGTTATCGGGGTCACCCTGAGCGTTCTGTATCGGCTGGTGTGTCGGGTTGGCTGCAAGGTCGAGGCGGTCGGGTGGGCGTGGGCAGCAGAGCGCGCAGTCTGTGGGTGATGGGCATTGCGCCCGACATTCACAGAAAGGCACCACATGCACGCGACACGCTCTGCACTTGTTTCAATCGCTCTTGGACTCTCGGCCTCGGCGGGTCTTGCTGAGCCGATATCGGGTTCGCTCACGATCGAGCGCGTCGCCAGTGTCGGGGACATGGGGCGGATGGCGGTGAATCCGGTGACGGGTGAGGTCGCCTTCGGACGCACGGGTCCGGGCACGAGCGAGGCGTACGCGGTTCGGGTGCTGGATAGTGACTGGACGATGCGCGAGGTCGGCTCGCCGATCCGTGACCCGGACGCGGTCGTGTGGGATATGGATGGCAGCTTTGGGCCTGCCGGCTCGATTCTTGTTGGGAGCTTCAAAGGGCTTTTCGCGGTCACGCCCGGCGGCAACGTCAACCACGTCGCCCAGCGCAGCGAGGATCTCATGAACCCCGAAGACATGGTCATGGGGGCCGACGGCGGGCTGTACTACGCCGACTACACGCAGGGCCGGGTCATGCGGCTGAGCGTGCACGGCAGCTTCTCGCCCTTAATGGACAAGCAGGCTGTCAACAGGGTGGCGATCGACACCA
>CAXBOF010000034.1:0-9905 GCA_963977205.1 uncultured Phycisphaera sp.
ATGGTGCTGATGCGTTTGGCCAGCGCGCGCACGAAGGCGAACGTCAGATCGTGTCCGCCCCCGATCATGACCGGGAAGAGCCCCGCGTCGAGGAGTTCGCCCGCGGCGTGGGTCACGCGGTTGTGCGTTTCGGTGAGGGTGCTCCCGGCGATGACATCGCCCGCGTCATAGATCGTCGGCCAGTCCCAACCTTCGGGCTCGCTCGTGCCGTAGCGGGTCAGGGCGACGCGGAAGGCGTCCGGCCCGAGGGCTGCACCGACGACGCCGTGGTTCAGTGACACCCCCATGTCATCAGGCGCGCCGAGCAGGGCGATCTTGCAGTCCTCAGCAGAATCGGTGCGGATGAGGGAGGCAAATCGGCTTGGGGAGACTTCTGGCCACTGCATCTTGCGTGTGAAGGGGATGTCCATTCGGACAGTCTATCTGGGATCGATGCGGACGGGGCCTTTCGTGCGCAGGGACTGGCGCTCGGCCTCGATCGTCCGCATGACGCGGGCGGCCTCGTCGATGGTGAGAGGGGGCGCTTTGTCATTCTGTGCCAAGGCGTCAATCATCGCGCGGATCTGCATTTCCCAGCCCGAGAGTGGGGGGACGTCGATGAGGTGGGCTTTGCCATCCTGGTAGAGCGCGAGCTGGTGCTCGGCCGACAGGTCGACATCGACCTGGTATTCCTGCACGAACCCGCCGATCGAGGCGACCTCGGTGGGCGCGCCGAAGCAGAAATGGACGAAGTCGGTGTCGTGAATGTGGAGGTCGAGAATCGCGCCGCCGGACTTGGAGAGATCCTTGTAGAAGCTGTCGGCCCAGGTGGGGGTGCTGCCAAGGCGTGTGAAGGCGGCCGAACGGACTTTGCCATGCTTGCCTGAGTCAATCGATTGTTTGATCCATGCCCACGCGGGCCAGAAACGCATGCACATGGCGGGCATGCAGAGGATGCCGCGTTCTTGCGCACGCTGCGCGACGAAGAGCAGACGCTCGACGTCGTCGAGCGTGAGGGCGACGGGCTTCTCAACGATGCAGTGTTTGCCGGCCTCGAGCGCACGGATCGCGAAATCGACGTGCGTGGTCGTGTGGGTGCAGATGCTGACAAGGTCGATGGCGTCGTCGGCGAGCAGGTCGGCAAGATCAGTGAAGGTGCGCGTTTCGGCGGGGTCGAAGAGGGGGGCGGCGTCGGCGCTGCCGAGATTGCCCGAGGCATGAGCGGTCGGATTCAGTCGGTCCGGGTCCGCGTCGCAGACTGCGGCGAGAGTGACGGTCAGGCCATCGCGGGCGGCATCGCGGTAGGCGCGGACGTGAGTCTGGCCCATAAAGCCGAGACCGACCACGCCTGCGCGGATGGGGCTGGAACTCACAACGAGACCCCGAGGGATTCGAGATGCGCCAGGCCCGCGTGGATGTCGGCAGTGCGGTCCTCGCCCGCTTCACGCTCGATGCACATATCGACTTCAAGCTCTGCGGCTTTGACGGCCTCGAAGAAGTTGGCCCAGTTCACATCGCCCGCGCCCATCGGGACTTCTGTTCCCCACTGGCCCGGCGCAATTGTGCGGACCGCGTCCTTGAGATGGATCTGTTTCACCCAGGGCGACAGGGCCTTGAGCGCTTCGATGGGGTCGCCCATGTCGTAGAGGATCATGTTGGCGGGGTCGAAGTTGACGCCCAGGCGTGGGAGCTTGAGTTCTTCGAGGAGTTCGCGGAGGGTCTCGGCGGATTCCTGCCCGGTTTCGAGCGCGATGTCGATGTCGGCCTCGGCGAAGATGTCGTGGACCTGGCGGATGCGATCGGTCATGACGTTTCGGAGCGGGTCGCTCGGGTCGTGGGGGAGAAAGCCCGCGTGGAAGGTCACGAGTTGTGCGCCGAATTCCTGCACAAGCTCGACGGCTCGCTTGGCTGCGTCGAGGTTCGCCTGCCAGTGCTCGTCGGGGCGGAGGCCTCCCGTGCGTTTGATGGATTCGAGTGTGGAGTAGTCTTCGGCTTTGGTCTCAAGCATGGTGGAGAGGACCGCGATGCCGTGGTCGTCGAGTGTGCGCCGGGTTTCGGAGGCGGACCAAGTGCCGTTGAGCATGGGCGAGAGCGCGAGTTGGATCGCGGTGATGCCGCAGTCGCCCACAGCCGACGCGAGCGACGCGGGTGATTCCGGGCGGAGTGACCATGAACAGACGCAGATGGGCATGGCTTAGTCCTTCATTGGGATATCGACGTGCAGGTCATAGGCGCACGCCTTGGCGGTGTCGTAGCCGGCGTCGGCGTGGCGGAAGATGCCCATCATGGGGTCGTTGCGGAGGACGCGGGCGAGGCGTTTGCTCGCTTCGGGTGAGCCGTCGGCGACGATGACCTGCCCTGCGTGCTGATTGAACCCGATGCCGACGCCTCCGCCGTGGTGGAAGCTGACCCAGCTAGCGCCGGAGGCGACGTTGACCATGGCGTTGAGGAGTGCCCAATCGCTGATGGCGTCGGAGCCGTCGAGCATGCCCTCGGTTTCGCGGTTGGGGCTGGCGACCGAGCCGCAGTCGAGGTGGTCGCGTCCGATGACGATGGGCGCGGAGAGTTCGCCCGAGGCGACCATCTCGTTGAACTTGAGGCCGGCCTTGTCGCGCTCTCCCAGCCCGAACCAGCAGATGCGAGAGGGGAGTCCCTGCCAGCCGAAGCGGGGCTGGCAGATGTCATAGTCGCCGGCGAGGAGTGCATCGGGGTTGAGGTGGCAGCCGAGGAGCCAGCGGTGGAGGCGTTCTGCGTAGGGGCCTGAGTCCTTGGAGAAGAGTTTGAGGAGTGCGTGGTCGGTTTTGTAGATGTCGGTCGGGTCACCAGAGAGCGCGACCCAGCGGAAGGGGCCGCGGCCGACGCAGAATTGTTCGCGGATGTAGGCGGGGACGAATCCGGGGAAGGCGAACGCGTCGGTAAAGCCGTTATCGAGCGCGCGTTGGCGGATGTTGTTGCCGTAGTCGAAAGTGATCGCGCCGCGATTCTGGAGTTCCACCATCGCGCGTCGGGTGAGATCGACGTCGGCGATGAGGCAGGTGCGCTCGGCGAGCGTGACGGCGAGGGGTTGGGCGCCGCCCATACCGCCGCAACCGGCGGTGACGCAGAGTTTGCCCTTGAGCGTGCCCCCGAAGTCGGCGCGGCCGCACTCGGCGAATGTCTCGTAGGTGCCCTGGAGGATGCCCTGGGTGCCGATGTAGATCCATGAGCCGGCGGTCATTTGCCCGAACATCATGAGTCCTTTGGCCTCGTAGTCATCGAACTGCTGCTGGGTGGCCCAGTGGGGGACGATGTTGCTGTTGGCGATGAGGACGCGGGGCGAATCGATGTGCGTGCGGACGACGCCGACGGGCTTGCCGGACTGGACGAGGAGCGTTTCGTCTGGCTCGATGCGTTTGAGTGTTTCAACGATCGAATCGAACGCGGCCCAACTCCGGGCGGCTCGGCCTCGACCGCCGTAGACCACAAGGGCGTCCGGGTGCTCGGCGGCCTCGGCCTGCCAGGATTTGCAGGCGAGCGTTGTGCCCCGGGGGGCTCGCACGGGGCGAGCGCCCTTGGAGAAATCAAATGGTGCGGATTTCGCTTGGTTCGTGATCGGCATATCCCAGCTCCGTATACTGGAAAAGCCTATGCCGGGACCGGATGCGATGCCCTCTGCGGTGTCGTTCACTGCGGCCGACGGCTTTGGGGTGAAGTTTGTACGTTTCCTTTCAGGGGTTCTCCATGCGAATGACTCGATCACCGAAGCTTTTGATTTCCAGTCTCGCCCTCGGTGCCGGGCTGGTGACTTCTGTCGCGGCCGCCCAGGATGACGCCGTTGTGGTCGATGTCCGCTTTGCGGGCCTTGCCAATATCGAAGCGCACGCGAAGGACCAGGCGGCTCACAAGGCGATCATGCTGCTGGGTGAGCGGCTGGCTGAGGTTCCGGGAGAGACAGGCGGGCCGCCAGAAGCGAGCAAGGGCATCGAGCTCGTTTGGGATCTGATCCGCGGGGCGCATGCGCTGCGGATCGATCGCGTCGAGCAGGTGCCAGGGCTCGGTTTGTCGTTCACGCTGGTGCCCGAAGCACCGCATGACGGCCAGAGTTATCTCGCCGACTTTGCGCAATTCGCCCGCGACACCGGCGGGCCGATCCAAGAAGGTGAAGAGGGATATCACTTCGAGACGCCGATCGGCAACCTGACGCTGCGCGCTGAGGATGTCGGGGGCAAGTCTTCGGTGGTTGCACGTCTGGGTGCAGAAGAGGCGGCTCAGACCGCGGTGCAAACATTTGATCTGCCCACAGGGTCGTCGGCGATCCTCTCGGCTCAGATTCACCTCCAGCGTCTGGGTAACTTTGTGGCCCAGATGATTGCGGATGAGGAGCCGGAATTTGGTGAGATCATCGAGAAGTACCGGTGGGTGATCGACGAAGCCCCGCTGATGAATGTTGCCTACGGGAATACGTCGTCACATCAGCTACTGACAAGTCGCCTAGTGGGTGGCAAGGCCTGGCTCTCGAGGCTGGGCATGAACCCGGAGCACACGTTCAGCGAGGACGACTTTGCGATCATCCCGATGGATGCGACGATTGTGTCCGCGTTCCCGTTTGAACTCGGCTTTATTCTGGACTTTGTCGATGCGGCTGTTGAACAGGCGGACGATCCCGATCCTTTCATTGAGATCAATGAGCAGCTGGGTTTCGATGTTAGGGGCGATGTGCTCGAGAACATCGGGCCGCGGATGTTCTACTACCAGTCGGACACGACGGGCGGCGGGGGGTTCCTCTCGGCGGTGCTGATTACGGAACTGCACGACCCGGCCCGGCTGGCTAAGACGCACGGCGAATTGGTTGAGCGTCTCAACGGCATGGCAGCACAAGAGGCGCGGGGCTATGTTCGCATCCGCCCGTGGGAGCTGGATGGCCAGGCGATCTTCTCACTGGCAACGCCCGGCCTGCCCGTGCCTTTCGAGCCATCTTGGACGATTGCCGGCGATCGGCTTGTGATTGCCACCTCGCCGATTGGCATCTCTGGTGCGGTTCGCCAGCTTGCCTCCAGCGGCATGTCGATCAACGACAATTCCGATTTCCGTGAAGCGATCCTGAAGCACCTGCCCGAGGGCGGCGCTGCGTCGGCAACGTTCAGCGATACGGCGCGGTTTGCAAGGCAGGGCTACAGCGGGACGAATCTCTTGCTGTCGGGCCTTGCCAATGCGGTACGGTCGCCGAGCGATCCGTCACGCGAGCCCGGGATTCTAATGCCGGAATTCAGCAAGTTCGCTGCGGGCATTCACCCGATGGGCGCGGTCGAGTATTGGGAAGGCGATGACTATGTCTCGGTCATGCGGATGGACGGTTCGTCAATCGTTGGTGTGTCTGAGATGCTCGGGCAGATCGGCGGGCTCAATGGTGTTGTGGCGCTCACCGCGATGCAGGTGAGTACAGCCATGCCGGCACTGGGAAGGGCGCGTGAGAACGCCAAGTCAGTCAAGAGTGCGACTCATGTGCGGGCTCTTGGGCAGGCGATCATCGTGTATTCCATGAATAACGATGGGAAGTTGCCTCCTTCGTACGACGTTCTGATCGACGAAGGATTTATCACGGCGGATATGCTGGTCTCACCCATGGGTACGGCCTGGGACGGCAAGGGCGACATCGTGATGCGGACAACGATCGACCCCGCTCTTATCGACTCGTACCGAGCAGATGTCGTAGTGACTCTGGATCGAGCGGCGTACATCAACGGGGGGCAGTTCGTCAACGTCGGCTTTGCCGACAACCACATCGAGTCGCTCTCGGTTTGGGAAGTCGACGATTACCTGAACATGGAGATCAATGCCGGCGCCCGCGAAGATTTCATGCTCGATGAGTAGATTCAGAGCAGCTCGGCGAACGCGTCGGATTTGATGAGTTCGGTAATCGCCGTGATATCTGGTGCCGGGGGTCGGTCGTCTTCGAGGCGGCCGACCTTTGCGCGGATGATCGCGTGCGCCGTCTCGAGTTTGGTGCCGGTCTTGAGCGGGCGGTGGTGCTCGATCGCTTCTGCGGCGCAGAGCAGTTCGATCGCGATGACGTGCTCGGCGAGTTCGATCGCGCGGCGGGCCTTGGCTGCGGATCGCGGGCCGAAGGAGTTGTAATCCTCGATGCCGGCGCTCGTGGAGATGTTCGAGACGGAGGCGGGCGTGCACAGGCCGATGATCTCGTTGCAGCACGCGGCCGCGGTGTACTGGGCGATCATGAGCCCGGAGCTGAGTCCCGGTCGTGTTGCGAGATATGGGCTCAGGCCCGACTGAGGGTCATGGCCTGAGAGCATGAAGAAGACGCGGCGTTCGGACATGCCTGCCAGGTGGGCGATGGGCAAGGCGAGATGATCCAGCGGGAGCGCGATGGGCATGCCATGGAAATTGCCGGCCGAGACGAGCTTGTCCCCGACGAGAAGTGGGTTGTCCGTGACGGCTCCGAGTTCCTGCTCGGTGGAGGCTCGGACGTAGTCGAATGCGGCGATCGCGGCACCGACGACCGGCGCCTGGCATCGGAGTGAGTAGGGGTCTTGCACGCGGGGATCATCTTGGCGGTGCGATGGGAGAATCTGGCTGCCATCCAACAGTGAACGCAGATGTGTTGCTGCCTGCGAAACCCCTGTGTGCTGGCGGGCGGAGGCGACGGCAGGGTCGAGGAAGCTGTCGGTGCCTTTGCATGCATCGATGGACATGCCGCCGGCGATGAGTGCGGCTTTGAGCAACCGATCACTGTCGGCGATGGCAAGGGCGGCTTGCGCTGCCATGAGGTGCGTGCCGTTGATGAGCGCGAGTCCCTCCTTGGCTTCGAGCTGGATTGGTTTGATATCAGCCTTTGCAAGTACCTCTGCTGTCGGAGCTGATTTCCCGTCGATCACGCACGAGCCTTCGCCGATGAGAGCCAGCGCCAGATGCGCCAGGGGCGCGAGGTCGCCGGAAGCGCCGACTGAGCCGACCGACGGGATCGCCGGGCAGACGCCTGAGTTGAGGAAGGAGGCGATGCACTCGATAAGTTCGGGCCTGACGCCGCTGTACGCGCGGGAGAGAGAGGCGGCGAGGATGAGCATCATGCCGCGCACGGTTTCGACTGATAGGAGTTCGCCAACACCCGCGGCGTGCGAGCGGATGAGGTTGACCTGGAGCTGGCGGAGATGATCGTCATCGACGCGGTGGCGTGAGAGTGAACCGAAGCCGGTGTTGACGCCGTAGTGGGGCTCGCCGTCGGTGGCGATGCGTTCAAGCTGAATACGAGCATCCGTGACACGCCTCAGCATCTCGGGATCGAGACGGATAGGAGCGGCGTTTCGGGCGACGCCCGAGACCTGCTGTATTGTGAGCGGTGAGCCGTCGAGGGTGATTGTGGTTGACATGCACAAGTGTCGCCGGCTGGATGGGCTAGGGCAACGTGGCGTCAGCGAGTATGTCGCTCATTTGGGCCGCCATCCATTGGGTGTGCTCTGTAGGTTCCATTTCGGCGAGTTTGTCCAGTGCCATCCGGGCGAAATCTCGGGCCTTCTCGGGTTGGCCTGCGAGTTGATACGCGGCGGCTTTACGAGCCAAAACATCGGCGGTGGGGCGGGGGAGGATATGGTCGGCCTCTTCAAAGAGCGTGACGGCATTTGCCGCGTCGTTTTTGTTCAGTGCGGCGGTCGCGAGATTTCGGACGGTTCTGGCCCACAGGCGGCGTTCGGCATCGCTTAGTTGTTTCCGGTCATCGAGCTTTTGGTAGCCGGCGGCCGCGGCGGCGTAGGCATCATCTGAAAGCCCGCTGCTGACATCCTCGGCCTCGAGGCGGCCCATGAGTTCGAGCGTTCGGGCACGCTTGATCTGGATGCGGATGTTATCGCGTGTGAACTGCACCGTTTCGGGCTCGTTGGATTCGAGCCAGTCGAGAGTCGAGCGGGATTCGTTGTAGTGCATCAGCGCCTCGGCGAGATGTGCGAGGGCGGCATCGGCGGCGGGGGCGTCGCGGACTTCGGCGCGTGCAATACGAGTGGCATCATTTTCGTGGGGTTCCCGCGCGATGTCGCCGAGCAATTCCTCGGCCAGGGCCACACGCCGATGCTTGAGAAGGTCTGTCGGATCGACTTCGGCGTGGAGTCTGGCTGCGGCGAGGAATGCTCTGGCACTCTGGGTTGCCAGGGCGATCCGTTCGAGTTCGAGCTGGGCGTGAGCGATGGCGTCGTGAGAGGTGATGACAGCGACGGCTGCGATCTCGTCGGCTGGGTCGGCTCTCTTGAGCTCGCCGGCAAGCGCGAGCCGCTCGGTGTGGATCTTGAGCGCTGCTTCGTCCTTGCCCTGCTCTTCCAATCGCTCGGCGAAGAAGTAGAGCAAGTCCATCAGACGATGCTTGCCGACGGCATCGCGTGGGTGCTGCTCAACGTATGTGCGATGCAGATCCAGAGCGACCGTATACCGCTCATCGGCGGCTTCGTTCTGCCCGAGCTCATCGAGAACGATCGCTTGGCCGCGGATCGAGCGGGCCAGCAGCTCCGCCGACTCGGGTGATTCCGGCGTGAACTGGCGAAGACCCGATTCCGCGTCGCGGTAGAGGCCGAGAGCTTCTTCGCGGCGGGCCTGGTGTGTGTGTATGCCCGCGCGTTGGACCTGGCTCATGGCGAGTAAGAGCTTTGCATCGAGGTCTTGATGCTGATCGAATTCCGATTGTGCGCGAAGCAGCGCGTCGGAAGACAGTGCGATGGCGGCTTGTGTCGAGCCCTGTCGGAGGCGGACGGCGCTCAAGCCGATCTGGGCTCTGACAAGACCATCGGTGATCTCGCGATCGTTCGGATCGGCAGAGGCGAGTGAGGTGTACTGATCGAGGCTGGCTCCAAAGGCCGATTCAGCCGCTGTAAGAGTGTCGGAACTGCCAAGAGCGATGGTGCCCATCGCGAGCCGACCCCGGGCGATCCCCTTGGCGATCCACGGGTACGCCTCTCCGGCGGTTTCAAGACTTTCGAGCACATCCAGTGCGCTGGTGAGCAGGACGCGCCGGGCGCTCGTTGCACCTTCGAGCCGACGGATACCGTCTTCGTAATCCTGGAACACGTTGACGAGCTGGCCGAGCTGCAGGAGCGCATCCTCGGCTCGCTGTGTTTGAGCCTCGGAAGTTTCAAGAGCCTCGGCTAGCGCCATGTTCTGTGTGCTCAATTGCTTTTCTGCGGTGACGGCGCGGTTGAGCTGCCAGAGGGAGATCACGAGACCGAGCAGTATGCCCGCGGCCGCGACCGAGCCGCCGACTGCGACCATGCGGTGCCGCCTGGCGAGCTTGGATACCTGATACCACGCGCTCGGAGGGCGTGCGGAGATGGGCTGGTTGTGGAGATAGCGATCGATATCGGATGCGAACTCCGATGCCGATTGGTACCGGCGTGTGCGTTCCTTGGCGAGGGCTTTATTGACAATCGTTTCGATGTCGCCTCGATAGACCTTGCTGAAATGCGAGAGGGATTCAGGCACATCTTCCTGAATAACTCGGATTGCTTCCTGGATGACGCGGCGTTCGAGGTCGTAGGGGAGGTGTCCTGCTAAGAGCTCGTAGAGAACGACGCCGAGCGAGTAGATATCACTGCGGGCATCGATCTCTTCGGATTCGCCGCCGACCTGCTCGGGCGACATGTAGGGCACGGTGCCGACGAGCTGACCGATGCGGGTCATCGATGAGGTTTCATGGAGGTCTGAACCGATGGAGCGGGCGACGCCGAAGTCGAGGATCTTGGGTTGTCCCTCTTCGGTGACGAGGATGTTGGCTGGTTTGAGGTCGCGATGGACAACGCCACGGGTATGTGCGTGGTGCACAGCGTCGGCGATGCGCTGGACAAGAATCAAACGCTCCTGGGGCGTGGACTTGCGGGTCTTGACATATTCGAGCAGAGGCGTGCCGCGGATGTATTCCATCGCGAAATAGGGCTGCTCGCCCATGTCTGACTGCG
>CAXBOF010000035.1:0-9654 GCA_963977205.1 uncultured Phycisphaera sp.
GCCGAGTGCTTTGGCGAGGTCGATGGCGTCGTGGAGGTCGTTGAAAGCTGTTTGCCAGGTCAGCCCGTCGCCGCCGGGCTGGGCGTCGTCGTCGACGTAGACGTGGGTCTGGGCCTGCGCTGATGCAGCAAAGGCGATGGCGAGGGAGGCTGTCAGCAGGCGGTCGGTGGGCATGATGGATCTCCGGGTCTTGTAGTGGAGATCGGGCGGCGTTTGTTGATCATCTGATATTTGGTTTGGTGGCGCAGATTGTGCGCATGTCTTTCTTCATTTTCCAAAAAATGAAAGAGCCCGGGCTTGGTGTTGCCCGGGCTCAGTGAAATCAGGATGGATGTGGGATCAGTCGCAGCCGGCGTTGTAGTTGGCGACCCAGGCCGAGAAGTCGGCGGGGGTGCATGAGCCGTCGTCGTTCTGGTCGCACTCGGGGGCCTGTGCGTTATAAGCGGCAACCCAGGCCGAGAAGTCGGCGGGGCTGAGGTTGCCGTCACCGTTGGTGTCGGCGGGGCAGGTTGGCGGCTCTTCGCACTCGAAGGCTTGGAGTGTGATGGCATCGATGCCGGCCTCGACGACGCCACCGGGCGAGTTGTCGGCGGCGATGAATCGCAGGCGGAGTGTGCTGGTAGCGGGGATGTCGCCGCCGGAGCCGACGGTTGCCGAGGCTTGACGCCACTGGTTGAGCGGGGAGCCATACTCGTGGAGCGTGGCCCAGTTGTTGCCTGCAGCGTTGGTGGCGAATTGCACGCGGAGGTAGTCCTCGGAACCCATCTCTCCGGTCGCGATGTCATTGAGCCAGTATGAGTAGCTGAGCGTGCCTCCGGCGGAGGCGTCGATGGCGGGGCCGGTGAGGATGGTTTGGCCGTTATCGACGTCGGAGTTGCCTGCTTCGTTGTCGGTGACCCAGGCGCGGCCCGAGCCGTCGGCGTCGCTGGTTGGATCGCCGCGGCCGGAGTTGACGGGCACAGCGCGGGTCCACTGGCCATCGGAGGCCGAGCCACTGACTGAGTAGCCGAGATCGGTCTCGGCGTTGTCAGCAAAGGTGCTTGTCAGCGTTGTGGCGACCACGGTGCTGAAGGTGTCGGCCGGTGCGACCGCAGGCACGGTGAATGCTTCGCCCGAGGTTGTTTCAGCGCTGATCCACCAGTCGATCTGCTCGAGGCAGTCGAGGGCTGGTGTCGCGAAGGTGAACTGGTTTGTTGTGCCGGTGGGTGTGCCGGCGACGGTTGTGATTGTGCCCGACTCGTCACGGATATTGAGCAGCGGTGTGGACTGATCGAGCGTGACGTTGCGCTCGGAGATGGTGACTGTGGTTGAGTTGCCGCCGGCGGGATCGATGATTGTGCCCAGCGGCGTATCGACGCTGAAAGTCAGCACGTCGAGCGCGGGGCGGACGATGATGAGGCCCTGCTGGATATCGGAGATAATGACGTTGCCCGAGGGGAAGAACGGGTAGTTAGACCAGGCGCCGTCGTAGCCGGTGCCGTTGTCTGCGGGGTACGTATCGAGCCACGCGACCTCGACGGGATTCTCGGGATCGGAGACGTCGTGTATGCGGAGACCCGAGCGGTAGTTGGCGGCGAAGATGTAATCGTCTTTGACATAGAGGTTGTGGTCACGCGCGGTGTTGCCGTTGGACCAGGCTTTGACGTAGGAGATGTTGTTGAGGTCTTCGACGTTGAAGATGTGCATCGTGGTGGTGCCGACGGTCGCACCCTCGTCGAGCTCGTCGTTGACGTAGAAGTACTTGCGGTCTTTGCTGAGCCAGCCCTGGTGACAGAACTGTCGATTGGGGTAGGCGGCGTTGTCGAGTTCGAACATGTTTGACTTGTTGGTGACGTCGTAGACACGGAGGCGTGTGTCTGACGAGCCATTTCCGTAACCCGAGCAGAGGAATGCGATTTCGCGGCCGGCGTAGGGGCCCGTGGTGTAATTGACGACCTGTGCGTCGTGGACGTAGAGGTTGGACTGGATGGCCTGCTGAGAGGGGTTGGTGGCGGAGCCGGGGGCGCCGTTGGCACCGACGCCGTAGGCGCGGAGTCCGAGGTCGGAGCCGCCGCCGACGCGGTAGAGGTAGCCTGAGTCTTCGTTGGCGACGATGTTGTGCGAGGCGCCCGAGCCGGAGTAGGTGGAGTATCCGAGGTTTCCGATGTTGCCGTTGTCGGCATCGGAGAGGTCGAACTTCTGGATGTGGTTGCCACCCTCGGTGACAACGTATGCGACGTCCCCAAGGACTTTGACATCACGCCAGAGGCTGGAGGGGCCTGAGAAGGTGCCGATGATGACGGGCGCGGATGGGTTGGTGATGTCGACGAACCCGGTGCCGGTCTCGAGACCCATGATGGCGATCTCTTTGCCCTGGGGTGTGGTGTAGCCCCAGCAGTCGTTGCCGCTGGATGCACCGAGGCCAAACTCGGCGAGTGTGACCTGGCCGAGGAAGTCGATATTGCTCGACGGGAAGTTGCCAAAGCGTGCGTCGGCGCCATCGCCTTTGCCGAGCAGGCGTTCTTCTTCGCCCCCGGGGTGCATATTGACGGATGAACCGGCGACGGCGCTGCCTGCGGCGAGCATGAGGGCAGCGGTACAGACCGACCACTTGGTGGAATACGACATCTTGAAACTCCTCCCCTGTTCTTTCGAATGAGACCACGGCCCCCGGGGTGTGCCAGTGAAAGCGCACCCTTTCCGTCGTCACTTCTGAGAATACGGGATATCCGGTCGTCCGGTTGCTCTTTCTGGGGAATGCGGGCGTTTCCGTAGCGAGTTACGGTGAACAACACGCAAACAAAGAACCCCGCAGCGAGGTGGCTGCGGGGCCCAGAGTTATCGGGTGATTGTGGAGCTTGAGAGTCCTTTTACGGGCAGCCGGTGTTGTAGTTGGAGACCCAGGCTGAGAAATCGGATGGGGTGAGGACACCGTCGCGGTTCTGGTCGGCGATAAAGTCGCCGCGGTTGTAAGCGCCGACCCAAGCGGAGAAGTCGGCGGGGGTGAGGTTGCCGTCGAAGTTGGTGTCGGCGAAGCAGCTCGTGCCTTGGAATTCGACGGCTCCGATGTCGAGGTAGCCGCCCTGGCCGTAGCCGACGTTTGGCATACCCGGGTCGTTATGCGCCCTGCGGCGTTGGCCGTAGATATCGTCCTCGGTCTCGATGCTGCCGAAGACATAGCCCGCATCGATGCAAGGGGACCCCGCGCTCAGTCGGACGTTGCCGTTTACGGCATCTACGAATCTCGGGTCGGCGTTGATGTTGCCTCCGAGGAAGAAGAGGTCATCGATCCAAGTGGCGTTCACACCGCCGCCGGTTCCGCCATAGATGTTGTTGTGGATGAATGCGGTCGGCGTATCTCTGCCCGTGGTGATCTGCGCACCCGGCCCTGCGTTGGTGGCCCAGATGATGTTCGATTCGAGCCAGTTCTCGCCGTCGTTAAGACCGATCATGACCCGAGGGGCCGGATTGGTCTGGACGAACGTCGATCGGAGGATGTCGAGACGCTCGTTGTGGTTCTTGTAGAGATCGGTATGTGTGGAGAAGTTGCCGACGCGGTTGTTGTGAAAGACCGAGTCGCGGATGATCGAGACTACATCAGATTCCAAGAGTACCCCGCCTGCACCCGCGACGCCGTAGTTCTCGGAGATGAAGGTCGCCTCGATCAGGCTTGCGTCCGCAATGCCGCCGCCGCGACTGGCTTGATTGCTGACGATTATGCACTCAACAACTTCTGGGGTGTTATACACGCCCCCACCATTGCCGGAGCGCGAGAGATTATCGACCACGGCCGAGTTCCACAGCAACAAGGCGTCGGCGATGGCGCCGCCATTCTGCTGCGCGAGGTTGGATTCGAAGTGGCTCTCTCGGATGCTCGCCGGCCCCTGAATCGCTCCGCCTGAGTGCTCAGCTTCGTTGTCGATGAAGTCGCACCCAAAGAACCAGACGTTGGCATTTTCGTCGAGACCTGATGAGAGCGCAGCGGCCCCGCCCGAGCTATCGGATGTATTGCCGATGAATTCACACTCGGTAGCTCGCGAGTCGTTGCCGAAGAACACCGCCCCACCAGCGCCGGCAACGTGATTCTCGGTGAAACTACTCGTTGTGATTGTGGCTGTGCCCGCGAATGCACCGCCGTTGATTGCTGAGTTATGTTTGAACAGGCACTCTTGAATATTCAGAGGCCCCGCGCCATACACGGCTCCGCCCCATATTGATTCGTTGAACTGGAAGTTTGAGTTCGAGATCACGGAAGTTTGTACTGAATCACCGATACGAATGGCACCACCTCCGGAACTGCCTTCAGAAGTGTTCCCATAAAATTCGCATTGATCCACGAAGAGTCGCGCGGCGTCGCACCCGATCGCACCGCCGCCATTTCCTGCGTAGTTCCCTGTGAACACGGAGCTTTCGATACTCGCCTGACCGCCGAGGAACCGAATCGCGCCTGCATTGCTATTTGCAATGACATTGAATCCAAATTCAGATTCACTGATGTACGTTGTGCACCCTGAGAGAACCACGGCAGCATCGCTGATCTCTCCGCCCATTGCGTGGGAACTATTTCCCTGAATAACAGTGTTATAAATGTTTGCATTGACCCCTCTCAGGCTCATCGCGGAACCTGTATTCCCCTGATTATTGAAGAGGCGGCAATCGTTGAAGTTGATCGTGATGCCCGAGACGACACCCCGGACAGCCCCAACGGATGCACCTGTGAATCCGAGACCGTCGAGTGTGATCGCGGAAACGGGCTGGAACGACATGCTTGTTTCGTCACCGAGCAGGATAATCGTATGTGAATTGTCGTTGCGTGTTCCCGGGTTTGTTGAGTCGTTGCCGAGCAGGTCTCCCGCGAGAGTCGACGGGAACTGCACAGGATCGCGGGTGTCGGGTGCGAAAGGTTGTTGTAATCCCGCGTAGCCGCCTTTGAGTGTGTATTGGGGAGATAACTGCGCAGGTGTTGGCACAACAAAGGCCATCGTTGTATCACCTGTGCCGCGATCGGGTTTGTAGGTGCCGCCGGCGATGCGGATCTCGCCCCTGGACTGGCCGAGTGTTCTGGCGAGGTTGATGGCGTCGTGGAGGTCGTTGAATGCGGTTTGCCAGGTCAGGCCGTCGCCGCCGGGCTGGGCATCGTCGTCGACGTAGACATGGGTCTGGGCCTGTGCCGATGCAGCAAAGGCGATGACGAGGGAGGCTGTCAGCAGGCGGTCGGTGGGCATGGTGGATCTCCGGGTCTTGATGTGGAGATCGGGCGTCCTGACATTTCTTCGGAAGTATTCGTTGAGCAGGCATAACGCGGCGCAAGAGCTGCGCGGTGTTGGCGTGGTCTGAATTCAATCCTTAAAAATGAAAGGCCGCGTGCATGTACACGCGGCCTTCCGGAGTGTGTGCTGAGGGATATCAGCTCAGGGGTTTAGTTGCAGCCGGCGTTGTAGTTGCCAACCCAAGCCGAGAAGTCGGCAGCGGTGCACATGCCGTCGTCGTTCTGATCGCAGAGGGGGCCATTGGAGTTGAACTGGGCAACCCAAGCCGAGAAGTCGGCGGGCGAGACCATGCCGTCTTCGTTGGTGTCTGCCAAGCAGGGCTCGGAATCTTCGCAGGCGTTGAGAAGGACGGTGACGGTGGCGTTGGCGCCGGTTGCACCGTTTGCTGCGACGAGGTCGGCGGTGCCGTTGCCGTCGATATCACCGAAGGTGAAGTGGCGCGGGCGCTGTCCGACAGCGAAATCGGTGCCTGCATCGAAGGTGCCGTCGCCGTTGCTGCGAAGAACCTTGACTGCATTTGCAAGGAAGAGGCCGGCGTGGATGTCGTCGAAGCCGTCGTTGTTGGTATCGCCGAGTGCGATGGCGATGGGCAGCGAGCTGGCACCGGTGCTGATGGACTGCTTGGCGCCGAAGGTACCGTCGCCGTTACCGAGGAAGAACTGGACGGCGTCGCCGTTGAGGTAGGGGGTTGTGAGGTCTTCGAAGCCGTCGCCGTTGATATCACCGACGGCGATGCCTTCGGGTCCATCGGCGGAGAAGCGCGCGAATTCGGTGAGGCTGCCGTCGCTGTTGCCGGTGGCGATCACGATCTCGCTGGAGAAGACCAAGGGGGCGGCGACGTCGAGGTGGCCGTCGTTGTTGTAGTCGGCGATTGCGACGCCGACGGGGCCACCGGTGAAGGTGGCAAAGATCTCGGTCTGGAATGTGCCGTCGCCGTTGCCGGGGACGATGTTGATGGTGTTGTCGTCGCGGTTGGCGTAGATGAGGTCGAGTTCGCCGTCACCGGTCATGTCAGCGACTTCGAGGCCGCGGAGCTGGGTGGAGAAGGCGTACAGGGTGGGGTAGCCAGAGAAGTTGCCGGCACCGTCGTTGAGGAGGATGCCGATGCCGGGGTTGCCCAGGTCGCCCGACTGGATGCCCAGAGCGATGTCGTTCCAGCCGTCGCCGTTGAAGTCGGCGATGCGAACCTGAAGCGCAGCGATCGTCTCGAGCTCGCCCGGGTCGTAAGTGTCGATATCGATTCGGGGCTGGAAGGTACCGTCGCCGTTACCGATGAGGATCGAGGCGCTGTAGCCGAAGTTGTTGGCGCTGACCACGTCGGTGATACCGTCGTTGTTGAGGTCGCCAGTTGCGACGCCCATGGGCAGGCTGCCGACTTCTGTGGAGAAGGGTGAGCCGTACACGCTGGCGGCGTCGCACTGGGCGCTGGCGCCGGCGGCGAGCATGAGCATTGCGGCGGTCGCGGCGGCGCGTCCGGTACTACAGAAATTCTGGTTCATTGTGTTCTTCATGGAGTCGTCCTTTCGGGTCTGCGGTCTGGTTTGGAATCCCTCTCTCACTCAACTTTGACCCGCCTCCATCTGCTCGACTGGCGGCGGGCGTGATGGCCAAGGATCCGAAAGGGGAGTCACTCGCCTCGGATCTCTGATCCATTCCACTTGCCAAACTACAGGTCGATCAAGGCGGTGTCAAGAGATTCATGGAATATTCTCTGATGGATCAGAGATCCGTTCCATTGGCCTCAATTTGCCGTTATACTTCAGTCTACCCGTGTCCCAGTCGATCAAATCATGACTACAGCGTTCGGAACCCGATATATGCCCAACACACTCAATACCCCCAACCAGCGGCTGGCACGCGATCTCGATTTGCAGATCTCTGCTGTCTCTGTCAATCTGCAGGGCAGCATGCTCCCGATCGTGGAGGTCCTCATCGGCTCCTCGTCCCACCGGCCCATCGCCCTGGCTCGTCGGCTCAAGATCGACAAGACACTGACAGGACGGATTCTGCGTTCGGTGAAGGCCAACGACCCCTTTGAGGTCATCCACAACGCCCCCGCTCCTCACGGCCTGCGGATCTTTCTGCAGGCGGCCGAGAAGGCCGGCGTGAATCCAGAGCTCCGCGCACGGGCCGAACAATCGATTACGGACTTTGAGTCACTGATCCATACCTTTCCCGAGGGCCGGGCAGCCCTGGAGGCGGCGATCTCGGATCACATCCCAGAGATCCGCAGGCAGAATGAGCGGGCCGCCAAGCAGGCGGTGTACAAGTCGATGTCGTATCTGCTTGGGTACCAGGCAGAAGCGTCTGTTCTGACTTCAGTCGCGTCGCCATCGCCATGTGGAAATCTGGTCGACATGATGCATGTCGATTCGATGATCGGCCTGCGGCGGCTGCGCGGCGAGACGCCGGTGAATCTCTTTGGTATTCGTCGTCACGATACACGTTCGGGCACGCCCAACTGGATGGAAACGCTCGATGGTGTGCGGAGCGTAGAAGATGCCCGGCTCTACCTTCTCGAGGACTATTGCGATAATCCGATCCCACGCCTGAGCGTGCGTGAAAACGGCAACGTGCTCTACTCGGTTCTTGATGCAGAGTCTCTTCCGATCAATCGACCGATGACGATTGTGAATAGCTGGAAACTCCGGAACGCGAGTCTCCGATACAGCGATGCACAACATACGCACGAGTGGCATTCATCACTGCTTCGCATACCTATGAGGGTGCGCATTCAGGATTACTTTATTCACAAGGATATCTGGCCTTCCAATCCGGAATTCGTGCCCAGCATGCCGGGCCTTTCGCAGGATTCTGTGCGGAGTGGTGATCACAAACAGCGTCACGACACGATCGACATGGACATCCCGCTCCAGCAACTCGGCGTGGGGATAAACAGGCCGGAACTGCGTCACTCATCGGTGCCCCGGTATCAGGAATTGCTTCGCCGTATCTTTGACACGGCCAACCTGAACCCAGACGACTATCGCGTGTACCGAAGCGAGGTTGTATATCCCGTGCCGTTCGTGCGCGTGACGGCGTGGTTCGAGCTGCCAGAAGCCCCGGCAGAATCCTGATCGACAACTGCTTGATTTACTGGTACACAGAAGGCGGGCGATCCTTTCTGGACCGCCCGCTTGTGATTTTTAATGGTGAGCGGCGCGAATGTCTACTCGCAGCCGGCGTTGTAGTTGGCAACCCAGGCGCTGAAGTCGGCCGGGCTGCAGTCCTGGTCGTCGTTCTGGTCGCATTCGGGTGACTGTGTATTAAAGGCGGTGACCCAGGCGCTGAAGTCGGCCGGGCTCAGGATGCCGTCGTTGTTGGTGTCGGCCAGACATTGGCTTGTTGGGGTTTCGATCATGGAGACGGTGTACGTGCCGACCGAGCCATAGTCGGACACGGGGCCGCTGGGCTGACTCTCGAAGGTGCCATCAACGACGAGTGTGTAGCTGCCAGCGGGAAGAGCAGGGAACGCCCGGCTTGCCAGCCACGTGCCGGAGGGGGTGACCTCTTCGACGAGTTGGAAAGGCGCGTCGCGATAGAGGGTGAACATGAGATCAATGTTTGGCCCGACCTCGGCTGTGACGAGATCGATAACAACATCGCCACCGGTTGCGGAGAATGTGAACGCGTCGGTATCGGCGGCGGTAGTGATGAGGCCGGCGACTGGTACATCAGAGATCAGAGTTGTGCCGCTGGATGTGCCGTTGGGATGATCGTCGGGAGCGAGTGTGATGCCGTTGGAACTGCTTGTCATGATGGCGAAATCGTTTTCGGTGTTGGTGGAGCCCTCGTAGTCGCCGATCGACCACTGGACCAACTGTCTGCCGAAGGGTCCACCCATGATCGGGCCCCAGGTGGGTGTTCCGCCCCCAGAGCCCGGGTGATAGGTGGCGCCGTTGAGGCCGTCGTGGCGCAGGCCGAGCGTATGGCCAATTTCGTGGCTTGCGGTCTGTGGGCCGGCGTTGAGGCCTTTGTTGAATACAAAGGTTGGGTTGTCGATGTTGTCGTTGAAACTGTTGAGCAGCGCGATCCCGCCGGTGCCGTGGCCGAAGCCCTCGGTGATCTGCGACATGATGACACGTATGCCGAAATTCTCATCAGAGCTGTTGGACCTGATGAGCGCATCCAGGCCCGGGTCCTTTGTTGTGACATTGACGTTACCGAATATCGCGAAGTCCTCGACGACTTCCAGCCAGTGTCCGATGATGACTCGTTTCTCGGAATCAGAGAATTCAAGCGGGTTGCGCGACCGGTCCCATGCGGGGAAGACGATGTCGTGGCCCCAGCTGTTGTTGACGGAATGGTGGCCATCGAAATCGAGGTAGATCGTTTTGGATGCACCAGGATTGGATTCGAGATTGAGAAACTCGTCGAGCGGGATGTCCAATCTGGCGAGAAGAGG
>CAXBOF010000036.1:0-9638 GCA_963977205.1 uncultured Phycisphaera sp.
CACCAACAAGAAAGTACCCCGCGAACATCGCGGGCAGACCAACGAGCATGTAGCTGTAGAACGCAACGTTGCCATCGCTCGGCAGCGTCACCGTGAGTGTCTGCAGCCCGATGCACGCGAGCCCGATCACGCCCACGAGCACGACCGATCGCCGCTGCACCGCCATCACACGTGGGCTGAGCGCCTTGAGCGGGCTGGTGCTGGCCGCCTTCCACGCGGGCCAGAGTGCGCCGATCAGCCCGGCCACGATCGCCCCCGACCCCGCAAGCACCGCGGGCCACCAGCTGAAAACAAGCCCCGCGCGCAGCTGCTCGCGCAGGATGTGCATCAACACGCCGCAGAGAAAGATGCCCAGGGGCGTCCCGATCACCGCGCCCAGCCCGCCGATGACGAGCCCCGAGATGATCTGACTCGCTGCAAGCTGGCTCCGCTTGCCGCCGATGCATCGCAAAACAGCCAGCTCCCGCTGCCGCTCGGCGACATCCACCGTCAAGCCCGTCATGATGATGAACGAAGCCGACAGGAACGAAATCGCCGACGCCAGGATCATCCCGATGCGGCTCGAACGCATGTTCTTGTCGAGGCCCGAGGTCTTCTTCGCCGTCGTCTGCACGATCACGCGCTCGAGGTCCCTCTCGGCAAGCTCCGCCTTCCGCGCCTCGACAAACGCGTCCGCATCGACACCTTCTTTGAGCAAAATCTCGACACCCGACACACGCCCGGTCTGATCCGAAAGTGCCGCAAGACCCGCGCGTGTCAGGTACGCCTGCGGCCTGCCTCCCAAAGGCGGCGGCTCGACGATGCCCACGATCTTGAGTACCGCCAACGGCCGGCGAAAATACTTCGATACTTGCTCGATCGAATCGCCGACACCAACCTCGACACCCGTGTTGAACCGCTCGGCCTCGTCTTTACTCTTAGGCTGGGCATCAAGCCGCTCGTTCTCGTCGAGCATGACCTTCTGCATCGAGATCGCGCCGCCCATCGCGCCGGCCTCGCCCTCGCGGCCCGCAAGCCGATCGGCCAGCAGCGTGTCGATGGCGATCTCGTCATCCGCAGCCGGCAAACGCCCCTCGACCACGCTGATCGGGCGGATCTGATCGACCTGCGAAAAATCGAAGCCGTTGCCCGTCGCATTGATGAGCGTCTGCGCGCGCGAGAATACGTAACTCTGGCTTTCGTCGCCTTCGGGCAGATAAAGCTCGATCGTCGCGCGGAGCGAGAGCGGCGACTCGATCCGTCCCGAAACGCCGGCCACGCCGGGCCAGGCGCGTGCCCGCTCGATCCATGCCTCGTCGATCGTCTGACCGCCGCTGCCCGATTGGACGAGCACATCCGAGCGTCCAATGGTCGAGGCGATGCGATCGGTCAGCGAGCCCTGGATGGAGACCATCGCCGTCGACACCGCCGCGATGAGCAGCGCCGACAGCGCGACCGCAGCGATAAGCAGAGCGGTCCGCTTACGCCTGGCCTGCAAGCTCCGTATAGCGAGCCGCGACGCCGAGCCCATCGGCACCCTCCACTTCGAATTGCCCCGTGACGCGACCGTCGGCGAGCACGAACACCCTCTCGCAGTGAGCCGCGGCCGTCGCCTCGTGCGTCACCATCATCACCGTCATCTCGTCTTCCTGCGCAATCTCGCCCAAGAGCGACCACAGCTTGGCGCTCGACGCCGAATCCAGATTCCCCGTCGGTTCATCCGCGAAAAGCACTCTCGGTTTGAACAGCAGAGACCGGGCGATCGCCACGCGTTGCTGCTCGCCGCCCGACATCGCCTGCGGCAAGTGCTCCATCCGGTCAGCCAGCCCGAGCCGCTCGAGCAGCTCCTCACTCCGCTTCCGGAGCTTGGACTTGTCGTGCCCCTGCAAATCGCCCGGCAGTTCCACGTTCTCGCGCGCCGAGAGCGTCGAGATCAGATTGAACTGCTGGAACACGATCCCGATCTTGCTCCCGCGAAAGACCGTCGCCTCACGCTCATCGAGCGAATGGATCGCCTGCCCGGAGACCTCGATCTCGCCCGCATCGGGCCGGTCCAATGCGCACAGCAGATGCAAGAGTGTGCTCTTGCCGCTGCCCGAGCGCCCCATGATGGCGTAGAAACCGGGCCTGGTCACCTCAAGGTCGACGCCACGCAGAGCCTGAACGCTCCGCCCGCCGAGGTCGTAGGACTTGGTGACACCGGTGCAGCGGATCATGACTGTTGTTCGCGATCGTGTTGGGCGTGTTTCAGCCTGGTCGCGTTCACGCGATCAGCTCGGGTTCTTGACTTCGTAGGCCTCGGCTTCCATGAGGGCCGCGAGGTCTGCAGAGGCCGAGGGCTTGATCTTGACAAGCCAGCCCTCGCCGAAGGGATCGGAGTTGAGCAGGCTGGGATCGTCGGTGAGCGTTTCATTGACCTCAACGATTTCGCCGTCCACGCCCGCGTAGATGCCGCTGGAGGTTTTCACGGACTCGACCTCGCCGATCTCATCGCCCGCGTGGAAATCGGTCCCGGCTTCCTTCATCTCCACGAACGTGATATCCGTGAGCTGGTCGACCGCGAACTGCGTCAGACCGATGACGATCAGTTCGCCCTCCGGCTTGTGCCATTCGTGTGTCTCGGCGTATCGACGGTCGGTGGGAACGGACATCGGCAAGGCTCCAATGAAAATCAGCCCCGGAGGGCCTCGGCGTCGGCTCGGCCCATACTAGCGGTCAGTCCTACCTCCGTCATGCCGCCCCGGCTGGCCCCAACCCGCCCCGGGTCATACGCTGCGGTGCCGATGCTGCTCACACTCCATACCGATTCCGTCGCTTCGATGCTCAAGCCCGCCCGCAAGGGCTCTGCCCCGAAGCTGGCGCTGGCGGATCTCCCCGCTTATGCGCGCCAGACTCTGGACATGTTCGGGCTCAACATCACCACCGATCTCCTCGCCGGCGCCACGCCGAGTTCGCTGGAGAAGCTCCGCGAGCGGGCCGACAAAGAGCGCTGCGCCTGCCTGCTGCTCATCGAGCCCGAGCCGCTCGAACTCGGGCACGAAAGCGATGACGTCGGGGGCGCGGGTGTGGAACGCATCCGCCGCGTCATCAAGGCCGCCAGCATCCTCGGCTGCAACGCCATCGCCGTCTCGGTCAAAAGCGACGACACCGAGGACTACCTCGACTTCACCGTCGATCGCTTCCGCCAGATCGTCGACACCGCAGACAAGCTCGACATGAACGTCCTCATCTCGCCCCGCAAGGGCCTGACCGAGAAGCCCGAGCGCGTCACCGAACTGATCAAAAAAATCGGCGGCTTCCGGGTGGGCACGTTCCCCGACTTCAAAGTCGCTGTCGAATCGGGCGACCCCGAGGCCTACCTCCGCAAGCTCGTGCCATACGCCCCGGTCATCTGCGCCACGACCGTCGAACTGACCGAGCCCGAGCTGCCCGATGAGGCCCCGCCCAAACCCCGCAAGAAAGTCGAAGACGAGGAGCCGACCGAGGCCGAGCCCGAAAGCATCGACGACGAGCCCGAGGAAGACGTCGAAGACGACGGCCCCAAGGGACTCGAAGGCCTGCTCTCGGCCGTGCTGGGCGCCGACGATCTCGAAGAGGACGAAGAACCCGCCCCGCCGACGCACGGCCCCTACGACCTCCAGCCGCTGGTTTCGACGATCGCCTCGGTCGGATTCGATGGCACCGTGGCGGTCCGTTACTCGGGCAAGGGAGACCCCTCCCGCGGGACGGATCTCTCCCGCTGGGCCCTCGAACACGCGATCGGAGTGGCGACCGCAAAGAAGTAAGCGATTTGCAGTAAGCTAGAACTGAAGATCAGCACCAGTCCTCGACGGGGCATCAGACGCGTGAGCACCTTGACACACGATCAGAAGAGCACGCCAAGCGACATGACCGGTCATCAGCCGATCCAAGGCGATGTGATCGTCACACTCGATGGGCCGGCCGGCACGGGCAAATCGACCGTCGCCCGTCTGCTGGCGGGCAGGCTCGGGCTCGAATTCCTCGACACCGGCGCGATGTACCGGGCCGCAGCCGCGATCACCTTGGATCGGGGCATCGACCTCGCCGACACCCAGACCATCCTGACGGTCGTTGCCGACGCGGATCTGCACTTCGACTGGACGCAGGACCCGCCCACGATCCTGGCCTGGATGAACCCCTACAACCAGCGCATCCGCGACCCGGACGTCACGAAGATCGTCTCCCAGATCGCCGCCATCGGCAAACTCCGCGAGCACATGGTCCGCAAGCAGCGACTGATCGGTCAGCAGTACCCGCGCCTCGTCACCGAGGGCCGCGACCAGGGCTCGGTCGTATTCCCCGATGCGGAGGTGAAGTTCTACCTCGATGCGGACCCGGCTGTCCGCGCGATGCGCCGGGCCGAGCAGATGCGACTGGCCGGCAACGAGCCCCCGCCCGAGGCCGAGCTGCTCCACGACATCCTCCTGCGTGACTCGCGCGACTCGACACGCAAGGACGGCCCGCTGATCTGTCCGGACGACGCCGAGCGGGTCGACACAGGCCCGATCTCGATCGACGAGGTCGTAAGCTACCTCGAAAGACGCGTGCGCTTGCGCTTGGCCAACCGCAAATCATGAGCGAGGGGCCCTCCAAAGCAAACCCGCTGGTCTACCACATCTGGCGCAGTGCGCTCCGGCTGTGGTTCCGCCTCGCCCACCGCCCGACGTTCATCTTCCCCGAGCGCATCCCCGCGAAGGGCCCCTGCCTGATCGTCGCAAACCACCAGTCCTTCTACGACCCGCCCCTGATCGGCTGCCCGGCTCACTGGCGCATGATCACCTTCCTCTCAAGAGCCAGTCTCTACGACTCCAAACTCGCCGGCGGCATCATCAAGAAACTCAACACTGTTCCCATCCGCGACGGCGAGGGCGACATCCGCGCCATCCGAAACATCCTCGAACGCCTCAATAAGGGCGAGGCCGTCCTGATCTTCCCCGAGGGCTCGCGCACGTTCGATGGCTCGCTCCAGCCCTTCCGCGACGGGGCCGCCCTGATCATCAGGCGTGCCAAATGCCCCGTGATCCCCGTCGCAGTCGAGGGGGCTTTCGATGCCTGGCCCCGCACCAAGGGCAAGCCAAATTTCGGCGCGCGCATGATGGTGATGTACGGCGAGCCCATCGATTCAGCCCAGCTCAAAGCCGGCGACATCAACGCGGTGCTTGAGCGCAAGATCGACGACATGCGCCTCGAACTCCGCGCGATGCTCAGAAAGAAATCCGGCGGCTCTTACCCCGCGCCGGGACCGGGCGATACGCCCTTCGGCGATCAGGCGTCCTCGGAGGGCTGATCCGCTGCGGGCTCCGCGGCCGGCGCTTCCTCGACAGGTTCGGGCGGCGTGACCGGATCGCCCGGCTGCCAGGCGCTCAGCGAGAACCAGTCCAGCTCGAAATCGAACTCCATCATCGGGCCCACATAGGGCGGGAACTCGAACACACCCGAGGTGATGCGCGACTCGTTGAACACCGGCTTGGCGATCACGATTGAAGTCAGCACCCATCGCCCGCTCCGCGAGCCGCGGTTGTACCGCTCGATAAATTTGGCCGGGAACCCGACATCGACGGCTTCACCGATCGGCAGGCCCGACGACTCGTCGAGCACGGTCATACGCACCACGTAGCCGTTCTGCCCGACAGAGGCGAGGTCCTCGAGTTCGACGAGCCACGAGCGCTTGCCGCGAAGCTCGCGGTTGGTCAGCCGCGCCCACCGGACCGCTTTCTGTGTGAACGCGGCGAGGTTCTCATCGCTATCGAGCACCACGGCGCCCATCTCTGTGCGGTAGCGCGAACGCAGCTCGCGCAGCAGCGAATCGGGCGAGGCGAGCGCATCGCTGGGCGTCTCGGCCCGTCTGATGAGCGGCATGGGCGAGTTGTCCGTATCCAGTTCCTGGCGCAGATTCGCGAGCATGCCCTCGATCTGGCGCAGCGAGCTTGCGATGTTCCGGCGTTCGGTGGTCAGCTCAGAGACCCGGCGCTCGAGCGCCTCGATCCGATCACGCTGAAGCTCAAGCTGCTCAAGCATCAGATCGGCCGGTGCTCGCTGTTCCGGAGCATTCTGGGCAGGGTCGTTTTGGGCGGGGGCTTTCTGAACGGGTTGGGCGGCGTTCTGACCCCATGCGGTGTCGGCAACCGGGGCGAGCATCCCCAGGAGTACAGCGATTCCGGTTCTCACAAGCAGATCACGCATCGATTCGCTCCAAACCCCGGCGGTGCGAGCCATCAGAGTACACTGTACCGCGCGCCCAAGCAGGCCCGCCCAGACCGCAACCATCGGACGACCGGCCCCTGACCCATGATCGCAGGCAACACCCAAGAACGCCCACGGACACGAGACGAGCTCATCAGCCCGGAGCTGTCGAGCCGCCTTGATCGTTTGGACGTCCGCAGCCGAAAGGTGTTCCAAGGCGCCCTGCCCGGTGAGCGGCGATCCAAGCGACGCGGCCGAAGCGTCGAGTTCGACGACTACCGCAACTACGTCCCGGGCGATGACCTCCGGCACATCGACTGGAACGTCTACGCACGCCTCGACCGCCTCTTCATCAAGCTCTTCCGCGAGGAGGAGGACCTGGCGCTCAATATCCTGATCGACTGCTCGGCCTCGATGGACGCGGGAAACCCGAACAAGCTGATCTTTGCCCACCGATTGGCGATGGCGCTCGGCTACCTCGGTCTGGCGAGCCAGAACCGGGTGAGCGTGACGACCTTTGCAACACGCGACGGCGTGCGCACGCTGGCGCCGATGCGGGGCAGGCGGGGTGTGCAACCCATGGCCCAGTTCCTGCTAGCCAATCTCGACCTCTCACCCGACGGGCCGGGCCAGTCCAAGGGCGAGGACTTCGAGGGCGCGATGCGACGGTTCGCGTCCGCCCGCGTGGGCAAGGGCGTCGTGGTGCTGCTGTCGGATTACCTGATCCGCGAGGGTTACAAGCCCGGCCTCGGGCTCCTCGCCGACACGGGGCGTGGCGGGTACGACACGACGTGCCTGCAGATCCTCAGCCCGGGCGAGATCGACCCGGCCCTCGAGGACGGGCGCGTGATGGGGGATCTGCACCTGACCGACAACGAAACCGGGCAGGGCGCGGAGGTGACGGTCTCGCAGGAACTGATCGAGAGCTACAAGCGCTCGGTGCGCAGCTACTGCGATGAACTGGCGCATTTCTGTCGATCACGCAAGATGCGCCACAGTTTGGCGCTCACGGACACGCCGATCGAGGAGATCGTGACTGGCTCGCTGCGCCGGCTTGGGGTTGTGGGCTGAGAGAAGCGAAAGCAGTGGCGGAGGCTTCCAGCCTCCGCTGTCAGACTTCATTGTCTTTGATGGGTGGTATCGCGCCAGCCAGTTCTACCAGACCCCCTCCGTCTGCTGCGCAGACCCCTCCTCCGCCGGCGACAGGAGAGGAGAGTTTACGCGCGGAGGCTGGAAGCCTCCGCCACCAGAAGAGACTGGAAACTACATCACCGCGCTGCCGCGGGGCTTCTCGCCGGTGATCTCTTCGTACATGACATCGTCGACGCCCAGGTATTCGCGCATGTGCGCGTCGTACGTGTCGACGTCCTTGTCCTGCGACAGATCCAGGCGCAGCTCGTTGATGACCTTGGTGCCCTGACCGATCCAGAGCTGGAAGGTTTCCTGGCTGATGTTCTGGTGGATCCATTCACCCAGCGCGCCGCGGAAGGGCGGGCGGTCCATCTGGTGGCCCGGGCGGCCGGTTTTGCGGCAGATGAAAGAGCCATCGGGCGTAGGTCCGGCTTTCTGCTCTTGAACCTCGGGGACGGGCAGTTTGAGCTGCTCGAGCATGTCGCCCATGGCGCGCTTGGGCATCAGGTCGCCCCGCTTGGCGGCCTCGGTGTAGCCCGTGGTCAGGATCTCGCCGGCGCGGTCCGGCTGATCGGTGGCGATGAGGGCTGCCCCGGCAAGCTGGTAGGCCTTGCTCATCGCCGGGTTCAGCTCGATGCATCTGATATAGCTCTCGGCGGCGTCTTCGAAGCGGCCGGCCTGCTGATACGCCCCGCCGAGCGAGAAATGGGCCATGTCGTTGGTCGGGTCGTCGGTCGCCATCTTCTCGAACTGGGCGATGCGGGTCTCGATATCCATGTCGTGTGCCTCCGGCTCAACCATAGGGGCACACTTGGCCGCATACAGCGCGAGGCTCGGCTAGTCTTCGGGCGTGGCGCGACCAAGAGATCCACGGCTAACGACCGAGCTTGCGGGCATAGAGCTCGCTTCTCCTGTCATCCTGGCTGCGGGCACAGCCGGCTACTCGGATGAGCTGGCCGACGTGATGGATCTGTCGCAGGTCGGCGCGGTGGTCTGCAAATCGATCACCCGCGAGCCCCGCATCGGCAACGAGACCTGGCGCGTCTGGCCGACGAAGGCGGGCATGCTCAACGCGATCGGGCTGGCCAACCCGGGCATCGACGCGTTCATGACCGACATCGCGCCACGCCTAAATGACACGCCAACGAAAGTCTTCGGCTCCATCGCGGGCACGAGCATCGAGGACTACGCGTACGTGGCAGGGCACATGGACACGCTGGCCGAGCTGCCGGCGATCGAGATCAATGTGAGCTGTCCCAACGTCCACGGCGGGACAGAGTTCGGCGCCGATGCGGGTGCGCTGCGTGAGCTGGTCTCGGCCGTGCGTGCGGAGCTTGCGCACTCGAAGCTGATCGTGAAGCTGAGCCCGATCGCGGTGGGGCAGCCGAGCCTGTCTGACATCGCGCGTGCCGCGATTGACGCTGGGGCCGATGCGCTGACGATTTCCAACACCGTGCCGGCGATGCAGATCGACGTGCGGACGCGCAGGCCCGTGCTCTCGAACGTGACGGGCGGGCTTTCGGGGCCGGCGGTGCACCCGATCGTGGTGAAGCTGGTGTACGACGTCTACCGCAACGTGGCGCGCGAAGCGGGCGTGCCGATCATCGGGCTCGGGGGCGTGTCGGCGTGGGACGATGCGGCCGAGTTCATTCTGGCGGGCGCGTCGGCGGTGGGGGTTGGGACGACTCTGTTCGCCGACCCGCGGGCACCGGGCCGGATCAACCGCGCACTTTCACGCTGGCTGAACACACACCGGGTCCAGTCGGTGAAGGATCTTGTGGGGCAAGTGATCCTGCCCGCGTAAGCTCTGGCCTAAGAGGAGTTTGAGATGCTGCTAGCGAGCCTTGCCGTGGCTTCGGTTGTGCTGAACGAGCCGAGGAACATCTCCGAGGAGATCGAGCCGATCCGCGCGCAGGCGGATATCGCCTCGCTCGTGTGCGCGGCTTACAAGGACGGCGAACTCGTCGCCACCGGCGCGACCGGCTGGCTGAGCCACGAGCATCCGGTTCCGGTCACGCTCGAGAACAAGTACCACATCGGCTCGTGCACGAAGGCGATCACCGACGAGGTGAACGAGGCGTTCCAAGAGCTGACGGTCCATGATCTGCTGGGACATCGCGCGGGCATCTCTGAGGCGCAGAATCAGGGGCTGACCACGATGCCTTGGATTCTGGCCAACGCAGAGAAGCAGCTTCCCGTGCGGAGCCAACGCCGGGCGATCGCCGAGGCGATCCTGCGCAGCGGGCCGCAGGTCGAGGGCGGCGACGACGGCGCGTTCGTCTACTCGAATCTTGGCTACATCCTTGCGGGTGTGATCATCGAGG
>CAXBOF010000037.1:0-9621 GCA_963977205.1 uncultured Phycisphaera sp.
CCGTGACCGTCAGCTCTGATGCCACGCTGGTTTCTTCGCCCGTTCGGACCATGCCCCGGCCGTGCCAGATGCCCGCCTCAGTACACGCCTTGAGCCCCTCGGTGCGGATCTCATCGCTCGTGTCCTTGGTCACCACATGCCAGAGCGCCAGGCTGTTGGCCGAGTCCCGCTCGCCCAGACCGAGCACGTTCCGCGCCTGTGTGTTGAGCGTGGTGATGCGCATATCGGGCGCCAGGATCGCGATGTGATGGTCGCTGGCATCCACGATCTGTCTGAGCCGGTCGAGCTGTTTATCGCCCTCGGAGCGGTCCGTCACGTCCGTGCCCACGACGACCACGCCCGAGACCTGCCCCTGCTCGTCGCGGGCCACGTTGGTGCTCAGTGAGACGAGCCGCACCCGACCGCTGCCGTCGATCATGGCCGCGTCGCGCTTGAGGCTCGTGCGCTCTTCTATCGAGCGTGCGACGAACTTTATGACCGCTTGGCGCTCGTCTTCGGGGATGGACCGCGTCCAGCCCGTGCCGCCCAGCTGCGTCTCGTTCATGCCCGCGAACCGTTCGGTGGCGTTGTTGACCGCCTGGCAATCGCCGGCCTCGTCGAGCACCCAGAGCATGGTTGGTGTCGAGTTGGCCAGCGCGTTGAACCGCGACCAGGCAGCCGCCGCCTCGGTCGCCAGGCGTTTCTGCTCGGTGATTTCCTTGAGCACGCCGCGCATGCCGTTGGTCTTGCCCCGCCCGTCGCGCACGATCTCGGCCCGGATCTGCAGCCAGCGTTTCTGCCCGTCGGCGTCCTCGTAGCGCACGTCCGCCACGAACGGGATCTCAGACTGCACCGCGTTGCGGGCCTTGGTCTCGAACATAGAGGCGTCGCGCTCGTCGAGCATGCGCATGAACGCATCGCTCTCGGTCAGCACCTCGCTGGCGTACCCCGTGATCGTCTCGATGTCCGCAGACAGCGCGGTAAACTTGAGTGTGGGTGTCACCCGGCAGGCGAACGTCGCAGCCCCGCACGCACCGAGGGGGCCCGGCTGACCGGCAGCCGACGGTCCAGCGTTCCTGGGCCTGCGGAGCACCATCCCGAAGATGAAGCCGAGACATACAAGCACGAAGGCCACGCCGCCCAGACCCACCCAGGCGATGGGGCCAAAGCCGCTCACAGCAGCCGATAGCTGATCGATTTCGTTCTGCACCGCAAGTCCCCCGACAGCTGACGCGGCCACACCCCACGCGCCGCTCGGGACGCCCGGCGTGGACCCATATCACGATGTCGGCAAAACCCCTCGGCCCTTCAACCGGATCAACCGAGGTGGGTGGATCGCGCACACTTCCCAGACCGCCCGCCCCGCAGCGTCCGCACGATCGGCACCCCTCGGCCCCGATAACCCGAAACTCGGATCAGTGAGCCTTGAATGCAGGAATGCGCTCACGGCGTGGCTGCCTGTCAGAGGCGTGCCTCAGACGTCCAGGTTCTTGACCTCGAGCGCGTGGTCCTCGATGAACTTGCGTCTTGGCTCGACCTCTTCGCCCATGAGCGTGCTGAACAGGCCCTCGGCCTGACCGGCCATGTCCCAGGTGACACGCATCAGCGTGCGCACGTCCGGGTCCATCGTCGTGTCCCAGAGCTGGATCGCGTCCATCTCGCCCAGACCCTTGAACCGCTTGATTTCCATGCCGCGGCGACCGACCTCGTGCAGCGCCGGCACAATCTCCTGCAGGTTCACCGCCTCGACCATCTTGGATGTCGAGTGCTTCTTGTGCGAATCCTCGCCGCCCTCGTCCGTTGCCTCGTTTTCGGCAGGTTCCTCGCTGGCCTTGCTGGCGCTCTGGATCGCCCAGCTGAATCTCGCCGGCAGCTTCTCGCCCGTGACGGATTCTTCCTGCGTCAGGCTGTAGTCCGAGATCGAGAGCCCAAGCTCCGTCAGCGCGAGGAAGACTTTGTCCAGCTCACGGTTCTCGTGCAGCTCGCGCACGGTCGCCAGTGTCGAGCCGTCATCGTCTTCTGAAACCTCTGCAGCATCACCAAGACGCAGCTCGTTCTTCTCGACAGCATCGAGTGCCTGCGACTCCGACCAGCAGAGCTCCTCGCCGCCACGCCAGCTCACGCGGTGCGTCGGCAGGCGGTTCTTGCCCTCGGGGTCCTCGCTCCGCACTTCCAGCAGTCTGACCAGCGGCGTGCCGCGACGCTCGGCGATATCAACCAACTGATCCAGACGCTCGAGCTGCTCGACTGCCCGCTTGGCGTCCTCGCCTTTGAGTTCGAGTTCGACGGGCGCCTCGCCGACCTTGCCGTCCTTGAGCTCCTGGGCCGCGGTGATATCGCGCACCTGCAGCGTCGCTTTCTCAAGACCCAGCTTCGTCAGCGTGCCCGAGAGAGCGCCCTGGTTGAGCATGTAGGGCCCGCCCTTGTTGCCCTTGACCAGCTGATACAGCGGCGGCTGGGCGATAAACACGTGACCCTTGCGGATCAATTCGGGCATGTGGCGGAACAGGAACGTGAGCAGCAGCGTGCGGATGTGGCTCCCGTCCACGTCGGCGTCGGTCATGAGGATGATCTTGCCGTAGCGCAGCCGAGAGAGATCAAACTCGCCGCCGATGCCGCAGCGCATGGCTTGGATCAGCGTGCGGATTTCCTCGTGCTGGAGCATCTTGTCGATGCGCGCCTTCTCGACGTTCAAGATTTTACCCTTGAGGGGCAGGATCGCCTGCGTGTCGACATCACGCCCCTGCGTCGCAGACCCGCCTGCAGAGTCACCTTCGACGATGAACAGTTCCGAGCGCGCCACGTCGCGGGTCTTGCAGTCGCGCAGCTTGTGCGGCATGGAGCCCGATTCAAGAGCCGTCTTGCGCCGGGTGAGTTCGCGAGCGCGCCTTGCCGCCTCGCGCGCCTGGGCCGCGACCATGCCCTTCTGGCAAACAAGCTTGGCGTCCTGCGGGTGCTCCTCAAGCCAGGCCTCCAGCGCCTCGCCGACAGCCTGGCTGACAAAGCCCTCGACCTCCGGGTTCAGCAGCCTTTCCTTGGGCTGGTTGTTGAAGGCCGGGTCGGGCAGCTTGACGCTGATGATCGCGATCAGCCCCTCGCGGAGGTCCTCGCCGGTGGGGGTGGGGTCCTTCTCACGGATGAGGCCGGCCTTGCGGGCGTAGCTGTTGAGCGAGCGTGTGAGCGCGAGCTTGAAGCCCTGCGCGTGCGTGCCGCCGTCGGGGTTGTTGATGTTGTTGGCGAACGACAAGAGCAGCTCGGAGTACCCGTCGTGGTACTGCATCGCCACTTCGCACACCCTGTCGCCCTCGGTCTTGATGACGTGCACGGGCGGGCTCATCGCGTTCTTGGGGCCCATCAGGTGGACCACGTATTCCAGGAGCCCTTTCTCGGCCTTGAAAATCTTGGGCTCGTTGTCACGCCCCTCGCCCGTGCGCTCGTCGACGAAGCGGATCGTCACGCCCGGGTTCAGAAACGAGAGCTCGCGCAGGCGGTTGGTCAGTGTCTCGCCGCTGAAGTTGGTGTCATCGAAGATTGTGGGATCGGGGTGGAAGGTGACCCGCGTGCCGCGCTTGCGTGTCGCGTCGGCCGGGATCGGCCCGACCTCGTGCAGCGGCTTGGTCACCACGCCCCGCTCGAATCCGATTTCGTACGCTTTGCCGTCGCGGTAGACCTCAACCTCGAGGTAATCGCTGAGCGCGTTGACGCAGCTGACACCCACGCCGTGCAGACCACCCGAGACCTTGTACGCCGAGCCCTCCTGTCCGAACTTGCCGCCGGCGTGGAGCTTGGTCATGACGATCTCAACAGCGGGCTTGCCGTTGAGATTCGGGTCGTCGTTCTTCATCGGGTCGATCGGGATGCCCCGCCCGTCATCGACGACGCTGCACGAGCCGTCGGCGTGGATCGTGACACCCACGTACGTGGCGTACTCGGCCATCGCCTCGTCGATCGAGTTGTCCACGGTCTCGTACACCAGGTGGTGCAGAGGCCCGATGCCCGTGCCGCCGATGTACATGCCCGGGCGCTTGCGGACCGCCTCGAGGCCTTCGAGGACCTTGATCTGATCCGAGCCGTAGTCCTTGCTGGAAGTGTCTGACATCGTGCCTCGCTCGCAGGGCCTTCGTCACATTCTCACCCGTTTCAAACGGGCCGGTCCGTGCCGCTTGCCGCCTTGGTTTGCCCCCTCTGGTACCCTCTCTCAGAGGGCCAATTGTGGGCCGATGAATAGTAGGATGCGGGGGCGAAAAAGTCCCCTCCAAAGGCCCCGCCATTGAGCAGTTTGACCCCCAAAAAACAGGCCCCAGAGCCTCCAATCGAGGCCCGGACACCCGACGTGCCCACCGACCGGCTCATCGGATGAAATATCCAGTGGCGGAGGCTTCCAGCCTCCGCGTCAAACTCTGAATCCGTGCACAAAAAAACAACCCGCCAGAAAGCGGCGGGTCGTGCGTGTTTGTCACAGTTGTGTCAGCGGAGGCTGGAAGCATCCGCCACTTTGAACCAAACTTACGGCCGGATGATCACCTGACTGACCTGCTCGACGAGCGACTCGTAGACAATCTCGACGTCGTCGTCCTGCATGCGGACGCAGCCCATCGAGGCGTCGCTGCCGATGGAGCCCGGGTCGATCGTGCCGTGGATGCCGTAGCCGTCGAGATTCGCGTACTGCCCGACGCCCTCGATGCCGACCCAGCGTTCGCCGATCGGGTTGTCGGGGTTGTCGGCCGCGAAGTACTCGCCCGTGCGCGGGTTGCGCCAGACCGGGTTGATCAGCTTGGAATCGGTCCGCACGACGAACTCGCCCACCGGCGTCGAGTCGGCCTCGCCGAGCCCGACCGGGAAGGAGCGGATGTAGATCCACTGGCTGGGCGCGCCGGGGGGGCCGGCGTAGAGATCGAGCCGATAGTCGCTCTTGTTCACGACCGCGTGCAGCGGGCCGCGGACCAGCTTGATCTTCTGGCCGATACGGATGCGCGACGGGTCGCTGATGCGGTTGACCCGCTGGATCAGACGCCAGTCGACCGTCAGGCTCTGACGCGCGGTGATGCGAGCCAGTGAGTCTCCCGACTCGATCTCGTACATCTCCGAGAGCGTGTCGCCCGGATAGACCTTGGTGCCAAAGAAGAGTTCCTGGTTGACCGTTGAGAGTTCCTCGCGGATGCGGGCCTTGTCGGACTCCGTGCCATCACGCGAATTCAGCGCATCGTTGAGGACCGCGCGGGCCGAGACGAGTTCGCCCCGGTTGAGATGGGCCGAGGCCCGGTCCAGGAGGGCCGCGATGCCCGTCGAGACGGGCTGAGCGATCGGGTCTTCCTGCGGCAAATCGTCCGAGGGCCATAGCGCCACCGGGTCCGAATTCGTTGGCGTTGAACGGCGCGTTTCGTTCTGCTGGCTTTCGCCGAGTTGGTTCTCGTTCATTTCTGACCGGGCTGCGCCGAGCATGAGTGTCTCGTGCGAGGGCTTCTCAATGACGGGCTTTGGCGCGGGCGGGCGGCTCTGCTCGCGGGCCGAATCGCGAGTTGTCTCACGCACGGGGTCGGTCAGCACCGGATCGATCAGCATGTCATCGCCAGCAGCGATGAGCGAGCCATCGCCCGAGGCTTGGGTGCCTTCCTCGTCCGGGCCACCAAAGAGCCAGAAGAGCGAAACAAGTCCGATCAGCACCACCGGCACCACGAAGACGGCCTTGGGCGGGCCCTTCTTTCGGCGGCGCTTGGAGCTGCGGGATCCAAATGAGCGACTCTGCGACGGTAGCGGCATGTCTCGATTCCTCCTGAACCCACCATTGCCAGCCTCCCCACAATCGGGATCAGACCGGCCCATCCTCCGTGATGACGACGCCGACGCTCATGTCGTGCGCTTCTGCGGGCACTTCGTCGACGAGCTGACACGAGAGTACCAGCCCGACCGTCACCGCGCCGGGTGACAGCCGTGCCAGGAAGCGATCATAGAAGCCCCCGCCACGCCCGAGGCGCTCGCCCGAAGGCGAATACGCAAGAGCGGGCACGATCACCAGCCCGATTTCCTCGATGGGCACCGCCAGAGCCCCCGGGCCCGGCTCGCGCAGGCCGAACTTGCTTTCCACAAGCCCTCCAGCCGTGCCCACACCCGTACCCAAAAGAGCCGGCTGCATCGATTTGTCCGCCCAGTTCACGCGTGGAGCCGCGACCTGCAAGCCGCGCATCCGCCACATCGCGATCGCCCCGGCCGGGTCCGCCTCACCCGGCATCGCCAGGTACGCCATCACGATGCCCGGCGACGGGTACCGCTCGACCAGATGCCCGCACGCCAAGGCCGATCGCCTCTGGATTTCTTTGACGCCAAGCTGAGCCAGGCGCTGACCGATCTCTTTGCGGAGATTGGCCTTCGGGTTGTCGCTGGCGCAGGACATCAGGTGTTCTTTCCGCGTTTGTGCTGACGCAATTCTTTGATCTCGGCCAGCCTTTTGCGGAGCTCGGCCTCGAAGCCCCGGTCGATCGGCTCGTAGTACGTTCTTTCGACCCCGAGGTAATCCTGCCCCGTGATGCTGTCGCTCTCGCTGTGGCTGTAGGCGTACCGCTCGTCGGCGTTCACCTTGCGCCGCTCGCGCATCTTCACGCCCTTGCCCGAATCATCGGCGGTAGGGGAGGAATTGGGGTCGCGAAGGTGCATGGGCACGGGGATCGTCCGCCCCTCGCGCACATCGCTTTGGGCCTCATTGATCGCGACATAGCTCGCGTTGCTCTTGGGCGCCAGGGCTAGATACGTCGCCAGTTGCGAGAGTGTGATCCGGGCCTCGGGCATGCCGATGCGTTCGATAAGCGTCCAGGCCGAGGCCGACATGACAATCGCCTGCGGGTCGGCGTTGCCGATGTCCTCGCTTGCCAGGATCGCCAGTCTTCGTGCGATGAATCGCGGGTCTTCGCCACCCTCGAGCATGCGCGCGATCCAGTAAACCGCCGCGTCCGGGTCCGAGCCACGGATCGATTTGATCATCGCCGAGGCCGAGTCGTAGTGCTCGTCATCCGCGTAGACCGACGCCTTCTGCTGGATCGACTCTTCCGCGACAGCTTTGTCGATGACGATGGGCTTGGCATCTTTGTCGCTGCTCATCACCGCGACCTCGAGCGCGTTGAGCGCCCGGCGGGCATCGCCATCGGACTTGACCGCCCAGACGGTGAGCGCTTCGTCCGAGGCCTCGATGGGCTGCTTGCCGAAGCCACGCTCCTCGTCCGCGATCGCCCGCCGAAGCACTTCTTTGATGTCCTCGATCGTCAACGGCTCCAATCGAAAGAGCGTCGATCGGCTCACGAGCGCCGCGTTGCACGCAAAGAGCGGGTTCTCCGTGGTCGCGCCCACAAGGGTCACGAGCCCCCGCTCGACATCGCCCAGCAAGACGTCCTGCTGAGACTTCGTGAAACGGTGGATCTCATCGAGGAACAGGATCGATCGTCCCGAGCCGGCTTCGACGCGGCGGGCCGAGTCGTCGATGATCTCGCGGATGCGCTTGACGCCAACGCTGGCGGCGTTCTCAGCAACGAAGTGTTTCTTCGAGTGGTGCGCGATCAGCCGGGCGAGCGTGGTCTTTCCTGTTCCGGGGGGGCCATGCAGGATCAGACTCGAAATCGTGTCGGCCAGCAGCATCCGGCGGAGCAGCTTGCCCTCGCCCACGATGTGCTTCTGCCCGACGAGTTCATCGAGTGATCGGGGACGCAGGCGCACCGCCAGCGGGGCGGCTTTGCGCCTCGCCTCTGCCCGCCGTTCTGCCCACAGGTCCGCCATGGAGAGATCCTATCACCCACCGACCATGAATCGCCCTGGGCCTCGTGCTGTCGGTTGAAGGTTGTTGACGTACTCGCTAACCTCTCCGGTGTTCACAGCGGGGCTGGTTTTGTGGGCTTTGGTCGCGCTGATCGTGCTTGTCGGTCTCGGGTTCTTTGCGCGCACCGTGTGCGACAACCCCCGGCAAGAACCGACGACAGGCCTGCTCGCCGGCATTCTTCGTCTCTACAACCGCCTGATGCACCGTGTCCGCTACGAGGGCCTCGGGCACATCCCGCCCGTGGGCAAGCCCACGCTCTTTGTCTGCAATCACACGGCCGGCATCGACCCGCTGCTCGTGCACCTCGCCTCCGGGCACGACATCCGCTGGATGATGGCCCGCGACATGCGCACGCCGATGCTCGAAACGTTCTGGAACTGGATGCGGATCATTGATGTCGACCGCATCGCCGGCGACCCGGCGGCTGCGCGCGAAGCGCTCCGCGAGTTGGCACAGGGCGGCTCGGTCGGCATCTTCCCCGAGGGCGGCCTCGAACGCCCAACCAACCAGCTCATCCCCTTCGAGCCGGGCGTCGGGCTCATCATCAAGAAGTCCAGAGCCATCGTGGTCCCCGTGGTGATCGATGGCACCCCACAGGTTGATCCCGCGTTTGCCAGCCTCTGGCACCCGAGCCGAAGCCGGGTCGTGTTCCATGAACCGATCGATTACGCGGGCTCGGGACTGTCGGCAAAGGACATCGCGCAGGACCTCTTTGCGCGCTACCAAAGCTGGACCGGCTGGCCCGTCAACGAGAACCCGCGCCAGATCGAGGCCGGCCGCGGTAAGTAAACCTTACTGGTTCTTGGCCATCAATTCGCGCACGCGTGCAAGCCTTGTCACGTGCTGGGCGATCTCGGGTTCGATCTGCGTGAGTGCATCGAGGTGACGTTCCGCGTCGGCGTAGTTGCCCGCGACCAGGGCGATCCGTGCTGCAAGCTCGCGCTGGTCGGCGTCGTAGGGCGCGATGCTCACGGCCCGCTCGGCCTTGACGACGGCCTTCTGTTTCTCGCCGACCTCCGCGTAGCGTTTGGCCAGGGCTGCGGCGAAAGCGGGCGTGTACTGCGCACGCGCATCGAGAAACTCGAGGTGCGGGATCGCCTTGTCCTGCGAAGCCTCGTCGCCCCGGTCGAGGTAGTACCGTGCCAGCAGCCGGTGCGGCTGCTCGGCAACGGGCACGGCATCCGCCCAGGCGATCAGCATCGGCACGACCTCAGGGCTCGCGCTCCGGCCGCCGTCCATTGCAAGTTTGGCAGCGATCTCGGTGATCTCCGCGTGGCCCGGCAGTTCGCCTGCCCAGCGCACAAAGTCGTCTGTGTCCGGCACGCCATCGAGTTTGTCCTGCTTGATCAACTCCGCGATCGTGATCGCGTCGGCGGGCATGATTACGCCCCACGCCTCGGCCTCGGCCCGCGCCCAGACCTTGAACTCCTCCAGAAACTGCTCGGGCGACACGCCAAGCTCGCTTGGCATCGCTTCTGATTCTGTGCGCCCCTCGGCGTAGGCGTCCATCAATCGCAGCGGCGCCTCGTCGCCGAAACGCTTGACCATGTACTCGTACATCCAGTGCCCCTGCGCGTACGCCTGCTGGCGATCGGTTGGGGATTCGGGCCGCGTGAACTTGATGTTGATCTCGTCCATCGCGAACATCTCGTCCGTCTGCAGCTTCACCCCCAGCAACCGGCAGGTCGCCTCGTCGCGCGGCGCATCTTCGAGGTACTGAGCGGCCGCCTCGGTGAACCAGTGGGGCAGGCGGTTCTTGGTTCGGCTCAGCGTGACGGTGTGCACGTATTCGTGCGCGATCACGCGGCGCCAGTCGTAGTTGCCCACCTTGTGGCCCGGGC
>CAXBOF010000038.1:0-9475 GCA_963977205.1 uncultured Phycisphaera sp.
CCTACAACCACCACCACTCCCGAGACGCGCGGCTGGATGTATTTGGGCGGCGTGTTCGAGCCCAAGACGAACTTCGCGTTCGTGAGCATCAACGGCTCGCAGCGGATGCTCAGGCAGGGCGCGTACCTGCCCGAGTATGACGCAACGGTGATCTCGGTCGAGCCGGGCAAGATCGAGATCGAGCGCGAGGGGATGCGTGAGCAGATCTCGCTGGCCGAGCCGGCCGAGACTCTGGTTTCGGTGAGTTCGACCACGGCCCAGCAGGTCGGCAACAGCCCTTTCGTGCCGGGCCGCCCGGTGACACCCGCCGATGCCCGGATGCAGCGGGAAGAGCTTGAAAGCAACCCAGACATTGAGAAACGGCGAGCAGAGTTCCTGCGTCGTCAGCGTGATCGCGAGGGCATCGAGCGTTGAGCGGTCCCTGCGTCTATCTCGAAAGAGACCCGAGCGGCCAGGTGCTGCTCGGTCTGCGCCTGATCGGCGACTCGGGCGAAGAGCGCTACAGCGTGCCCGAGGAGGCCTCGGCTGCGCAGGCGGTGACGTTCGCGGCCGAGTGGCTGCGGAGCAGGCTCGATGCGCACACGGGCACGGGGATCGGCATCCTGTGCCTGGATCCGCGCGGCTCGGTCTGCTCGTGGCTGGACGTTCCAAGCGAGGACAACTCTGTGGTCCGGGCTGCGGTGCGCCAGAAGCCGGTGGGCGCCTGGGGCGAGTGGTCCACCACGCCTGCGCTGGAAACCGCGGGCACTGTTGAAGCGCTTGTCCCCTCGACAGGCTCGAGCCTTCAGCCGATCGGTGTGCAGCGCAACGGCTCGGCGGGCCTGGCTGTGCGCAAAAAGGCGGAGACCGAGAGCCGACGCGCAGCGGTCATCGGCGTGAGTGATTTGCCGGTGAAGCTGCTGCTCGATGCGCTCGACGAGATGCGGATCGATGTGGACCGTGTGGTGACGTTCTGGCAGGCGATGGCGCTGGCCTGGGACCCCTCGGGCGAGCGGGTGGATTCGGACGATCCGCTGGTGTCCAGCGCGGTGGTCGATACGGCTGCGGTGCTCATCGAGCCCTCGGGGCGTGTGCAGTGGACGTGGTCGAGTGAGGGCGTGCTCGTGGCGGCGGGGTCTTCGATCCTCGAAGAGGGTGCGCTCAGTGGCGACGACGCGGCAAGGACCTTCGGCGCGGGCCGACTCGCGGTGGACTGGCTCGCCTGGACTGCGCAGCTCGGGCGTTCGCCGAGGCGCGTGTACTGCCTGATCGATGAGTCGCACGGCTCGGCTGCGGGCATCGGGGCGTTCGGCGAAGCGGTGACGGGCGTCTGGCCCGGGGCTGCGGTTGATTTGTTGCGCGTCGATGACCCCGTGTACACGACGATGATGCGACTCAACGAGCGCACGCCGGGCGGCAAGCTCCGGCGGGACCTGTCCAAGGCTGGCGCGGTGACGGCTCTTGCGGGCAGGCCCGGTCGGACGCACCGCTCGATGTATCGATGGGTGGCCGGCGCGATCGCGCTTGGCGCGGTGGCTCTGGCGGTCGCGGGCTTTCGGCTCCGCTCGACATCGGGCGAGGCAGAGAAGCAGGCGGTGACGATCCGTAACGAGACGCACGGGCTGATCCTCAGCGAGCTGGGCAATCAGGCGGACCCGATGTACCCGGAGATGTCGCTGCAGTCGATGCTGTCCGAAGCGCAGCAGAGAAGCAATGCCCGGAATTCACTGCGAGAGGTGTACCCGGTTCTGCAGGCGATCGATGATGTGCAGTTTGTTGTGGGCAGCGCGATGAGCGGCGTGGAGATCAATCGGCTCGTGGTCGATCAGCCGGCGCTGCAGCTTGATCTGATCACGGATACGACCGAGCAAGCGGAAACGGCGCCGACTGTCCTCAATAGCGCGATGAAAGGGTTTGTGCGCTGGAGCCGGGGCTCGATGCGTCAGGGCGCGGGCGGCAAGACGCGCGTGAGCATCACGGGGTACTGGGCAGACGCAACGAGCCAGGAGCCCGGGTCATGACGCGGCTGAGCGATCAGGACAGGCTGATGATGATGCGCCAGGCCGGCGCAGCCGAGCGGCGTAACAGCCCGCGCGTGCTGGTGGTGCTGGCGGTCTTGGTGCTGCTTGTCGCTGGCGCGTACGCGGGGCTCGGGTGGATGGGTCGGCAGGGCACGATTCGGTCGCTGCGGTCGGCCCAGTTCTCGCAGGACCGGGTCCGGGTTCAGCTTGAGGAGCTCTCGAGTCTGCGGTCGCCCGATGCTGCCAGCGGCGGGGTTCAGGTGTTTGAGCGTCTGGTAAGTCCGGTAGCGCTGCTGGAACGAGCCGCACAGAACGCAGAATTCCCCGAGCCGACTTACGATTCTGAGCGCAGTGAATCAGACTCGGGCGAATCTCACCGAAGAATCTTTCGGTTCAAAGAGATCAAGGGCGTGTCCGCTGTGGATGTCCTGCGCTGGACGAACCAGGTCGAGCAGGAAGTCGACGGGATGCGGGTCTACAGCATGGATTTCAGAGCCCCGGCCAATAAACGCGGCTGGGATGTGACGGTGCAGTTCTCGCGTTTGGAGAAGAAGCAGTGAGCACGAATCGGCTTACCGGACGTATCGGGCTTCTGGCCGCAGTTGGCCTTGGCGCGCTCCTTGCGGGCGGGTGTCAGAACACGGGCGCCTCGCGCGGACCGACGAGGCCCTCGCCGGTGGCCTCGGGCGACATCAACCGCGCAAGGGCGCTGACGAGCCAGGCCGACGAGGCGTACAAGCGTGGCAGCTTCGAGCAGGCTGACAAGCTCTACCGCGAGTCGCTGCAGGTGTTCCCGAACCAGACGGGCGCGTGGAACAACCTCGGCAACGTGCTGATGGCTCAGAAGAATTATGTTGACGCCCAGGCCGCGTTCAGCCGGGCGATCGAGCTCGAGCCCGGTCGCCCCGAGCCCTACACGAGTCTTGGTCGGCTGTGGCTCGAAGCGAAATACGCCGAGGACTCGATCAAGCACTTTAACGAGGCGCTGGCGATCGACCCGCGTTGGCTGCCTGCGATCCGCGGCAAGTCGGCGGCCCTGCACAAGCTGGCCCGCGCGACACCCGAGTACGCGGACATGCTGCGCACGGCTCTTCTGCTTGAGTCAGATAACGAGTGGCGCGTGTTCTTCGACCGCGAGCGCAGCCGCGTCGAGCAGGCGCTGGCATTCGGCGGCTGAGACGAAAGAGCTACAGCTTTTGAAATTGAACGAGCCCCTTGCATGAGTGAGGGGCTCGTTTCTTTTTCACGGACCGTTTCGTACGAGCTCGAGCTAGAGAAGCTTGGACGCGAGGCTCGCCAGTTCGGAGCGTTCGCTTTTTGCGAGTGTGACGTGGCCGACGATGCCGACGTTTTTCATCTGTTCGACGGCGTAGCTGAGGCCGTTGGATGACTTGTCGAGGTAGGGGTTGTCGATCTGCCCGATATCGCCCGTGAGGACGATCTTGGTGCCCTCGCCGACGCGGCTGATGATCGTTTTGACCTCGTGTGGCGTGAGGTTCTGGGCCTCGTCGACGATCATGAACTGGTGCGGGATGGATCGGCCGCGGATGTAGGTGAGCGGTTCGAGGACGAGCTTGCCGCCGGCCATGAGCTGTTCGATGCGCTGCTCGGTGGAGTGGCTGTCGGCGACCTCGTGCTGCCCGCCTCGGGTGGAGATGAGGTAGCTGAGGTTGTCGAAGATGGGCTGCATCCAGGCGAAGAGTTTCTCGTCCTTGTCGCCCGGCAGGTAGCCGATGTCGCGGCCCATGGGCATGATGGGTCTTGCCACGAGCAGCTTCTCGAACCGCTCGTCGAGGAAGACCTTGGCCATGCCCGCGGCGATGGCCAGCAGCGTCTTGCCGGTGCCCGCGGCCCCGAGGAGGGTGACGAGCCTGATCTCATCGTCGAGGAGGAGGTCGAGGGCCATGGTCTGCTGGACGTTGCGCGCCATGATGCCGTAGACCGGTTTGCGCGGCCCGGTGATCGGGATGATCGAGTCGGTCTCTGCGAGTCGGCCGGCCAGGCGTCTTGCCATGCCGGTGTGGTTCTCGTCGCTTTCGTCATGCAGGATGACGAACTGATTGGCGAGGATGTCGCGTTTATTGATCGAGCCGTCGGCGTTCTCGGTCTGCAGGTGTTTCTCGAGGCGCGTGATGTCGAGCTCTTTGTCGTGGTAGAGGTCGTCGATGATCTGGCCCGGGACGGTCAGATCGAAGTAGCCCGTGTAAAGGTGGTCGGCGTCGACCTTCTGGTTCTCGAAGTCCTCGGTCTTGATGCCCAGGGCGTCGCTTTTGATGCGTGCGGAGAGATCTTTGGAGACGAAGACCGCCGGTTCGCCGGCGAGCTTGAGCGCGTAGGCGACGGCGATGATGTGATTGTCGGGCATGTCCTTGCCGATGGCGGCCGGTCGCGCCGGGTCGGTGACATCTACACGGATCGTGCCGGCTTGGCCGTTGGCGAGGAAGCTGGAGGGGTTGAACTCCTGCGTGGCAGGCAGACCGCCCCAGCTGACGCCCTCGGTGAGTTTGCCCAGGAAGCGCAGGCGGTCGAGGTGGCGGATGCACTGGCGCGCGGATCGACCGATGTCGTCCTCGCGGCGCTTCATCGTGTCGAGTTCTTCGATCACGGGGTACGGGATGACGACGTGGTTGTCCTCGAAAACGAAGAGGGCGTTTGGGTTGTGCAGGAGGACGTTGGTATCAAGGACAAAGTGCTTGATCTTGCCTTCGTAGTTCGGGTCTTCAGCCACGGGCGCTTCGGCTTTGGTGGTCTCTGGCATCGCGATCCATCGCTCCGAGAGAGGGCGGTCATCCGCCGCCGGTGTTGGTTTGTCAGGGCGTTTCTTGGTGGATCATATCGGCGGGCCCGATCTCGGGCGGAGCGTCCTGTGAGATTGGTGGCGGCGCGACTTGCTGGAGCACCCGATCGGCGGGCCAGAACGCGGCGATCGTGATCGTCAGACCCATCGCGACGGCGATACAGACCTTGATGACGGTCGCGGCGAGACGGCCCGCGGCGGCCCCGGCTCCGGCCTTGCCCGATTCACGCCAGGTCTTCTCGGCGCCGTTGCGCTCCATGATGACCGCCAGAATCGCGGCCCCGAGGATGCCACCCAGAATCGTTCCGAGGATCGGGATCGGTATAAAGATCGAGCCGGCAATCGCGCCGAGCACGCTGCCGATGAGAGCGCCGGTCATGCCCGCCTTGCCCGCCCCGCCGACTTTGGCACCGAGGGCGGAGCTGACGAGATCGGATATCTCCGCGGCGAGCACGAAGCCCGCGGCGATGACGACGATCCACCATGAGTAGATATCGGGCACAACGAGCTTGGCCAGGATCGCGATCAGCAGCATGAACCACGTGCCGGGCAGCGTGGCGATGGTCAGCACCACACCCGCGAGCGAGCAGAGCGCGACCAGCGATGCGATGAACCAGACCACGTGTGTTGCTCCCCAGTCAGCCGCGAAATTTCAGGACGCGGTCGTGCCGGTGTCTTCTTCGGAATCCGGGGCTTCGGATTGCTGCGGCTGGGCCTCGGCTGCCAGAGCCGCGTCATCCTCGGCAAAGTCCTCGGGCCGGGCGGCCCGGTGCATCTGCTCGTACCACGCCTCAAGCGGCTCGTACTGGTAGAGATCGAGCTTGATCTCCTTGCCGCCCAGCTGTGGGTGCTCGGGTTTGATCTTGAGGAAGACCAGGAACTTGTCCCACTTGCGCCGGTCGAAGACCTCGACGTCGGCCGGGATGACACTGGCGCCGCCGGGCACACCAAGGCGCAGGGCAGCGGGTTCCCATGTGTATTTTTTTGAGGCGACGGCGATGATGTGCAGGAGCATCCAGAGTCCGCCGCCGAAACCGATGATGGTGAAGAGCCACTGCACGGGGATGTCGTAGCTGGCCAGCGGCTTTGGCTGCTCTGCGCTGGTCCATTTCTGGTTGAGCTGTGTGAACTTCTCGCGCGGGTTGGTGCCAAGGTCTGAGGCGACGCGCTCGTTTGAGAGGCGTCCCATGACGGCCAGCGATTTGAGCCAGGCGTATCTGGCGATCAGGGCGGCGTCGTCGCGGGCCTTGACCGTTGAGCCGCCGGCGGACTGTGTGAGATCGGCCAAGCGGCCTTCAAGCTCGTTCATGTGCTCGGCGGCGTCGGTGCCCGCGGGGATGCCCAAATCGCCCGTGAGGCTGTTGGCCTCGTCGGATTTGGCGAGGTACTGGTGCAGGTGCCAGGATGCGGAGTCCTCGCCGCGCTTGGGGTAGGCGATGGTCGCGTCGTAGAGGCCATAGAGACCAAAGCCGAAGAGGAGCACGAGGAAGAGTGCCATTTTCATGACCCACTTCCGCGCGAGCTTGGTGGTTTCTTTGTTCTGGGCCTCTGGTGTCTGATCGGTCATCCGTGCTGGCTCCGCGGCATGAAGAGGGTTTGTCGGTGTCCCAGTGTTGTATGTCGGTCCGCACGCTCTGTCGGAATCAGTCAGATGAACGGTCCTTGAATGTGTCATTCCACCACTGTTTGGCCCATAAACGCCCGCCCGCGGTGCGGAGAATCGGGTCGAAGCCGCCCTTGCTGGCCTCCCGCTTTGGGATGCGTGGGTGGTCCCGGCCCGTCCTGAAGGCGTGTGTGAGCCAGATCTCGTGGGTGAGGCGGTACATCTGGGCGCGGTCGCGGATCTTCTTTTTGGCCAGGGGATTCCACATATGAGCCGGATTCTACCAGCACTGCCCGGCGGATTCCCGAACAGGTTCCTTTCATGAGCAACGCGAGGGCTCAAAATCCGTATGCTCCCTCTGTGCTGGAATCGCATCTCTGCGCAGGTTGTGGTCGTGAGCTTCGCCGGGTGGCTGCGCCGCCCGACCCGGTGTACGCGCTGCCCGTGTGCATCTGCCCGGGGTGCGGCCTGGCGTGTGTGCGGCGAAATCACAGGCTCAGGACGTACCCGATCGCGTTTCGCCGACTGGACCGCGCGTTCAATCGGTTGGCGCTCGCGGGCGGCTGCGTGGCGCTCTTTGCGGGGACGTCGCTCCTGATCGCGGTGTTCATGTCGCTGCAGGCCGAGCGGACGGGCAGGGAGCCGTTCACTGCGACGATCGGCGCGATCCGGAGCGCGCCGATCGAGGAGTTGCTCTCGATCTGGCTGGCGATCGGTGGGGTCGGGATGATCCTTGCGATCTCGGGCGTTCTGATGAGTCGGCTGCTCTGGCACTGGAAGTCGATGCAACTGCTGGGGGCGTGGGCCGGTGTACTGGTGGTTGTCTCGGTATTGCCGGTGCTTGTCCCGATCGCGTTCTGGGATGCCGATGCGATCACGCGCGATCTCGGGGAACTCTGGCCCAGTCGGCTCCAGGCGTTGGCGATGTGCTGGGTGGCCACGGCGGTTGGCGTGCCGCTGGATCGCGCGACGGGCCAGGCGATGGGTCCGAGCCGTAAGTTCGGCCGATCGCTTCGGTGGGCGCGCAAGAGAATCAAGCGGAGGCAGGCCGGGTGAATCAGGACGAGCACACAGGAAAGCCGAGCGCCGGCGATGCCGCATCACCCGTGTCGATGATCGAGGGTGATCGGCTGTGTGCGGGGTGCGCGTACAACCTGCGCGGGCAGACGATCGAGAAGGAGCCGCACTACGGGCTCTACATCGCAAAGTGCCCCGAGTGCGGCACGCCGGCGGCCTTGCAGGAGTATCCGCTCCTCGGACGCTGGCCCGGACGCATCCGTGTTTTCGTGGCGCTGTCGTATGTGCTGGCGTGCCTTTTTGCGCTCTTTATGACTTTTATGATTTTAATGGGTGTCACGGCTGCGACATCCGAGACAGCCGACGATTCGCTCGCCAACACGATCGCCGAACGCTGGGCATTGCACGTCAACGAAGAAGAGGCGCTGGGCAACGACCCCATGCAGGGCATGCCGCTCTTTAGCCAGCCCAGGCGGGACGATGCGGGTCAGTTGGTGCCCTATGTCTGGAACTACGTCGACCGAGAGTGGTGGCGATCGGTGCGCGGCGATGGGAACTACATCACAAGCGTCTCTGCGGTCGCCAAGGGCATGAAGGGGCTGGTCGCGATCTTCTCGGCAGCATTCTTTATCGGCGGGTGCATCTGGATCGTGCTGCTCATCTCGGCGAGGCGATCGGCTGCGTTCGTGGTCATCCTCATTCCCGCGGTCTTTGTTCTGCTGTTTGTCTGGTCCGACACGTTCGAGAACAACGGCATGAACGGCTGGAACACGGCCTCGGGCATCGCGCAGGACGAGATCTTCAGCGCAGCAGCCGCGGTGGTGCTTTCGCTCTGGGTGGTCTTCGGCGGTTTCGGAATTGTGTTTGGTCGGCCGCTAGCGAGGCTGGGTGTGCGGGCGCTCTTGCCACCGACGCTGCGCGGCTCCCTCGCCGAGCTCTGGTTCACCGACAACAAGCCCCTGCCGACCGGCACGCGCGCCGCGCGTACGATGCAGCCGGAGGCGCGCAAGGTGAGATCGTCCTAAGTCGCGCGCCCGGGAGGACCGACGTGTCCAGACCGCGCATCGTGATCATCGGCGGCGGATTCGCCGGCCTCTCGGCGGCCAAGATGCTTCGGCGGTCCGAGGGCGACGTTGTGCTGTTTGACCGGCGCAATCACCACGTTTTCCAGCCTTTGCTCTATCAGGTCGCCACCGCGGGGCTGAGCCCGTCGCAGATCGCGGTCCCGATCCGCAACCTCTTTGCCCGCCGCAAGAATGTCGTAGTGCGGATGGAGGAAGTCACGGGGATCGATCTTGCCGCCCGTGCTGTGCAGACGGCGCATGGGGATGAGCCTTACGACTATCTGCTCATCGCGGCGGGAATGACGCATTCGTACTTCGGCCGCGACGAATGGCGATCGCATGCGCCGGGGCTCAAGTCGATCGATGATGCGCTCGAGATCCGCAGGCGGTTCCTGATGAGTTTCGAGAGGGCCGAGCTGGAGCCCGACGCGACTAAACGCCGGGCGCTGACGACGTTTGTCGTGATCGGTGGCGGACCAACCGGGGTCGAGCTGGCGGGCGCGCTGGCCGAGATCGCACGGAAGAGTTTGCCGAGCGATTTCCGGAACGTGGATACCGCGGCCACGCGGATCCTGCTCGTCGAGGGCGGCGGGCGACTCCTGAGTTCGTTCGTCGAGAGTCTCTCTGAGCGCGCGCGGAAGGATCTTGTCGGCATGGGTGTCGAGGTGCGGCTGGGCACACTGGCCAAATCAATCGATGCCAAGGGCGTCGAACTCGAATCGAAAGACGGCGTGCGCGAGCGGATCGATGCGGGCGCGGTGTTCTGGGCCGCGGGCGTAAAGGCGGAACCCATCGCACACGAGGTCCCCGATGCGGGCCAAAGCGAGCGCGACAGGCTCGGGCGGATCGAGGTGCTCCGGGACCTCAGCGTGCCCGGGCATCCCGAGGTCTTTGCGCTGGGCGATATCGCCCGGGTCATCGACGCCAGCGGCAAGGAGACGCCGGGCGTGGCCCAAGGCGCGATACAGATGGGCTCTCACGCGGGCAAGATCAT
>CAXBOF010000039.1:0-9452 GCA_963977205.1 uncultured Phycisphaera sp.
CTCCCACCTCTCCCTCGGCCCGCGCCTCATCGAATCGCTCTCCAAGGTCGGCCGCCCAAATATCCCCGTCCACATGGGCGGCATCCTCCCGCAGAAGGACATCCCCAAACTCCTCGAAGCCGGCGTCGCCAAGTGCTTCACCACCGGCATCGGCCTGCTCGACATCGTCGAGGCTGTCAAGGAAACCGTCCACACACTCACGCCCTCGATCGACGGCGCGACACCCGCTGCCCAGCTCGCCCGCGACATCACCCTCGCCCACGAGGGCAAACCCGTCCGCGATGGAGCCACCAAAAGCAGGCCTCGCCGCGTCATCGGCATCACCGGCTCACCCGGCGCGGGCAAGAGCACGCTCGTGGCCCAGCTGGCCGGCGAGTACTCCCGCCGCGCCAAGAACGACGCATCCATGGGCCGCTGCGCCGTCGTCGCCTTCGACCCCATGAGCCCGATCACAGGCGGCGCGCTCCTGGGCGATCGCCTCCGCGTCGATTTCAACGCCCTCGGCGAGGACGTCTTCTACCGCTCGCTGGCCATCCGGGGCGAGGACTACCGCTCGCTCGACACCATCCTCGAACTCATCGGTGGCGCAGCCACAGGCAACGAGGCGTACAACACCGTCTTCGTCGAGACCGTCGGCGCAGGCCAGAACGAGACCCGCATCCGTGACCACGTCGATACAACCGCCGTCGTCCTCACGCCCGGAATGGGCGACGCCGTCCAAATGGACAAGGCCGGCATCCTCGAAATCGCAGACCTCTTCGTCTGCAACAAGGCCGACCACCCGGGCGAGAACGAGCTCGTCCGCGACCTCCGCGAGATCGCCGGCAAACGCGGCATCATCGAGACCGTCGCCACCCACGCCAAGGGCATCCCCGAACTGCTCGATGCACTGAAATAATCAACCCCCGCACCGGGCCACCAAAGCGACGTACCATCGAACCTTCGTGACCCACAAACCACAACAAGCCGACAAAGGTCTGACGATCGACGCCCAGACGCTCGATCCGTCTCAGGAGAACTGCGCCCCCGTCAAAAAGGGCGAGCGCCAGCTCCTCACGGACGACGGCCGCCTGACCCGAGGACGCCTCAAAGGCCTCTCGATGAACAAGGCCATCTGGGTCCTGGCATGGCCCATCCTCCTTGAGAGCTATCTCAACTCGCTCGTCGGCCTCACCGACACCATGCTCGCCTCGCAGATCTCCGAAGAAGCCACCGACGCCATCGGGGTCGCGTCCTACTTCGTCTGGTTCATCGGCCTCATCGCCATGGCCCTGGCGACCGGTGCGACCGCCCTGGTCAGCCGATCCGTCGGCAAGCAGCGCCTCGCCGTCGCCAACGCGGCGGTGGGGCAGACCTACCTCGTCGCAATTCTCTCGGGCGTCATCGTCGGCGCCTTCATCGCGACCATCGCGCCCACGATCGCCGACATCGTCAGTCTCAAGGACGGGGCCCGCGAGGCATTCATCGGCTACCTCCGCATTGTCGCCATGGGCGTCCCGCTCAGCTCGGTTCTCTTCGCGGGTATCGCGTGCCTCCGCGGCGCGGGCGACTCCTACCGCCCCCTCGTCGCCATGGCCCTCTGCAACGTCGTCAACATCATCGTCAGCTTCGTCCTGGCGGGCGTCCCGATCCAAACCAGCAAGCTCGACGACGCGGGCAATCTCATCGTCAACCAGATCGTCCCGGCCGTCCCCGGCTTCGAGATGGGCATCCTGGGCATCGCCTTTGGCACGCTCATCGCCCACGCCGTCGGCGCGATCATGATTACCGCATTCCTCCTCCGAGGCCGCGGCGGGATCAGGCTCAAACGCCGCTGGTTGAAACCACACCGCGTGACACTCAAACGCCTCCTGCGACTGGGCGCACCCAACTTCGCCGAGAGCCTGGGCATGTGGGTCGGCAACTTCTTCGTCGTCATGTTCGTCGGCTGGCTCGCCGTCGCCGATCGCCTGGCCGGCGGCACGGGTGACGGCGTCTTTGGTGCGCATATCTGGGCCATCCGCATCGAGGCCTTCAGCTTCCTCCCCGGTTTCTCGATGGGCATGGCCGCCGCCACACTCGCCGGGCAATACCTCGGCGCGGGCAGCTCCCCGCGCGCCCGCACCGCCATCATCCGGTGCACACTCATCGGCGCTGGCATCATGGGCCTCATGGGGGCCGCGTTCATCCTCTTCCCGCACTGGATCATCGGCCGATTCACCGCTCAGCCCGCCCACCTCGAACTCGTGCCAAAGCTGCTCATCATCTGCGGCATCGTGCAGATCCCCTTCGGCATCGCCCTCGTCATCCGCTCGGCACTCCGCGGCGCAGGCGACGTCACCTTTGTCATGTGGATCACCTGGATCTCCACCTACTTCATGCGTCTGCCACTGGCCTACGCACTCAGCGGCGTGGACATCTACAGAACCGTCATCTCGCCCGAGGGTGAAGAGATCAAGCGCATCTTCTTCGAGAACCCATTCCCGCATATCGAAGGCATCACCGGCACACTCGGAGGCCTGTGGCTCGGGCTCTGCCTCGAACTCTTCCTCCGCGGCGCACTCTTTGCCGCCCGATTCCTTCACGGCGGATGGGCCAAAGTCAAAGTCTGACAAACTACCGCTCTGTCACGCTCACTCGCGAGCAGGAAAAGAGAAAGAGCCCCCTGCACATGCAAGGGGCTCTTTGATCTCACAAATAGATCTGAGTTGATTGCAGTGAGGCTCAACCCTCATCACCCGCACCATCCCCGCTCCGCCTCGGGTCCTTGTCGACCCAGTTGTGACGGGCCTTGAGCCGCTCGTAAGTAAACGGGTTGTCGTTGCTCTCGAGCTCGTTCACCTCAAGCTGCGTGATGATCGACGACAGTTGCGCATAGCCCGATGCGAAGTCCTCACGGGTCAGAGGCTCAAGCCCCGCGATCCGTCCGACAACCACTGCAAGCGACTTGGGTGCCGGCGTTGCAAACGTCCGCTCGGGAAGCGCAACATCCTCGATCTTCTTCGTCGGGTCCAGCGGCCTCGACACCGCGAACACGGCTTCCAGAACATCCTCATCACGGAACACCGGCGGCGTCGCCTGTCCGATGCGATTCAATATCGTCGCGCCCTCCGTGATCGAGACACGATCGGGCGTCTCGCCAACCGTCGCCTCATCCTCAGAGGGCAGCCCCGCGTTGACAGCCTCGACAACCTGCTCGAGCCCCGCGTTGATCGCGACCTCTGTGTAGCTGCCAAGCTCGCTCACGACGCGTTCGTACGCCTCGATCCGCTTGAGATCCTGCACAACCTCATCGCGCACCTCGCCCAGCGTCTCAGGAGCCGACACCTTGCGGGCATCGAGCACACGGAAGAAGTACCGCGTGCCGTCCTCGCCCTGCGTCGGGAATTCACTGGCAAGCAGCCCCGCCTGCACCGGCACGTTGGGATTCGGATTCAGCTCCCGCACGCTGAACACCGCAGCCACAGCCGGCACCTGCGTGCTGCCCACACGCAGCATCGAAGGTCCAAAGCCCTCAATCGCATAGACCTCCTGCTGATCCAGCCACGCCGAGTTGCGGATCGTCACCTTCGGCAGCGGGATCACGAGCCCGTCGTTGGCTTCCTTAATCTGCTCGACCACGTGCTGCGCGATCGTCTCAAGTGTCGGGTGCTGCTCCTGCCAGTCGCTCGGCAAGCTCACATACCCGTCGCGGCGTTCGAGCGTCCGCGTCGCCCGCAGCATCTCGGCCCGCACCGCGTTCTCCGCCTGCGCGATGATCTGCTGCGCCTTCTGACGCTTGAGCTCCGCGTTGATGCTCGCCCGCTCTTCGCTGAAGCTGCCCGGGTACTTGTCCTTGTTGAGCTGCTGGTACTTGCTCGCCTCGACCGCGTCGATCATGATCGCGTTCTCGATCGGCTCACGCTCGATCGCGAGCCACTCGAGCTTCACGCGCTGCGGCTGGCGGTACCCGATGCCGTACTCCGTCTCGCCTGGAAGCTTGTCCGCGTACGTCTCAAAGTGCGCCAGGATCGCTTCCTCCGTCGGCTCGGCCACCGAGTCGAGGAACCGCTCCGACGGGATGACGACATAATCGACCGTCGCACCGTTGAAGATGTCCGCGCCCGAACGCGTCGCGCGCGAGGTCGAGAGACGGCCCACAGTGCTGTACGCCGCCCGCATCCGCAGCACGCCGCGCAGCTTGGCGACCGCCTTGTGCAATTCCTCCAGCGTGCGGTAGCGCCCCGCGCTGGCTGCGCCGTTCTCGCTGCCTGCGATCCGGTTGAGCCACGCCTCGGCGTACTGCGGCGCCAGCTGTGACGCGAACGATTCAGGGAACCCGTTCTGACGCGCCACCTCACGCGCCTGCAGCATCGCCAGTTCCTGCGCGATCTGCGGGTAGAGCGTCGCCCCGTCCTGATCCGAACCCACAAACCCCGCTTCCTCAGCCTCACGCGTCAGCATGTACCATTCCATGTACCGCTCGCCCGACGGCGCCGAGAGCCCCAGCATCAAGTCCGCAAGCCCCCCCGTGCCGCCCAGCGCGTTGACCGCGCGCAGCTCCGCGTCGGCTTCCTCGAGCCTGCTCGCCTTCACGGATTTGCCGTTGTACTCAGCCGCCACCGGGTCACTCAGCTTGGGCATGTTCTGGATCGCCTGCGGCGCCAGGAACGCCACCATCAGCAGCGAACCACCGAAGACCAAAATCCATTTGTTGTACTTGCGCAGGAACTTGAGCATGTGAGCTGTCCTGAATGAGAGGCGGCCGACCGGTGTGTCCGATCGGCCGCTTCGGGTGTACCTCTCCGTGGGCCGATGAGCCCCCGATATTTAGCGGTAGAATTCGATAACGAGGTTGGGGTTGACGTCGAAGGGGATCTGCTCGCCAACCGGCAGCGCAACGATCTTGCTCGTCAGCTTGCCCGGGTTGATGTCGAGCCAGCCGGGAACCTCGTAGCCGGCCATCGTTTCCATGTGCTCACGGATGAGCTTCTCGATCTTGGGCTTGAAGGTAATCTCGTCGCCGACCTTCACCGCGAAGCTGGGCTTGTCGACCTTCTTGCCGTTCACGCGGACGTGACCGTGCACAACGATCTGACGCGCCGCCCAGATCGTGCGGGCAAAGCCCGAGCGGCGGACCGCGTTGTCCAGACGCGTCTCGAGGATCTGCATCAGGATCTCGCCCGTGTTGCCCGGACGACGAGCCGCCTCATCAACGTATCCACGGAACTGCTTCTCGAGGATGTTGTAGTGGTAGCGGATCTTCTGCTTCTCGTTCAGACGCAGGCCGTAGTCACGCAACCGGCGCATCCGGTAGCCGTGCATGCCGGGCGGGTTGAGCTGACGCTTGCTGGTGTGCTTGGGGATGTCAGCGATCGGCACACCGACGCGACGTGAGAGTCTGACCTTGGGACCTGTGTATCGGGCCATAGCGGGTTCCTTTTTCTTCCGTCTCCGATCGAATCCGATCGGGTGCCGAGCTTGGCTCAGCGATCACGCCGGGTGACCGAGTCTTCGGGCCGGCTGGGGTGATCCGGGCACGTTGCCCATATCGGGGCTATTCAAGCCCTCCGCACCCAAAGAGTCAAACCGCACCCCCCGTGCCACCGACCCCGTCTGCGGGGTCGGTGCTCAGGACAGTTCGCACCCATTTGGTATCACGCCCCATCCGTTTGTGAAGCTTTGAGCCCCGCCGGCTTTACCAAAGATTCACGCCCCATGCCCCCCATACACTCCAACGGACCCCGCCCGGAGCCGCCCCTGATGCCCAAAACCGTCCCACTGAACGTCCTCCGACAACAACCGGGGGGCCACCAACCGGGCGCGACCGATGCGCCCAAAGAAAAATGCGGCGTCGTCGGGGTCTGGGGCCTCCCCGCTCCCGCATCGCTCGTCTACATGGCCCTCTACGCCCAGCAGCACCGAGGCCAGGAATCCGCCGGCATCGCCGTCACCGACGGCTCCCAGTTCGAATCCCATCTCGGCATGGGCCTCGTCCCCGACGTCTTCCACAAAACCGACCTCGACCGCCTCAACTGGTTCGGCACCACCGGGGCCATCGGGCACAACCGCTACTCCACCTCGGGCGGCTCGCTCCACTGCAACACCCAGCCGCTCGTCGAGCAGACTGTCGACGGCCCGGTCGCCCTCGCCCACAACGGCAACCTCGTCAACGCAGCCGTCCTCCGCCAGAAGTTCGCCGAAAAAGGCAACCTCTTCCACACTACCAGCGACACCGAAATCGTCATCCACCTGCTCGCCTCCCCCGAGCAGCGCAAGACCCCCGACCCTCTCGCAGCCACGCTCCGTCGCCTCCAGGGCGCGTTCAGCCTCGTCTTCATGTTCCCCGACCGCATCGAGGCCGCCCGCGACCCCTGGGGCTGGCGGCCGCTCGTCCTGGGCGAGATCGAACGCGAGGGCAAGCTCTATCCAGCCGTCGCCAGCGAGACTGTCGCCCTCGACGTCATGGGCGCCCGCTATATCCGCGAAGTCGAGCCGGGCGAGATCGTGACCCTCTCCAATGAGGGCGTCACCAGCCGCCAGTTCGCCGAGCCCGCACCGCGGCTGGCCCGCTGCATCTTCGAGCACGTCTACTTCGCCTCCCCCGCCAGCAACGTCTTCGGCCAGAACGTCCAGCGCGCCCGCGAACAGATGGGCGAGGTCCTGGCAAGCGAAGCGCCCGTCGAGGCCGACATGGTCATGCCCATGCCAGACTCGGGCCGCTCGGCCGCCAACGGCTACGCCAACGTCAGCGGCATCCCGTACCGCGAAGCAATCATCCCAAACCGCTACGTCGGCCGCACCTTCATCAAACCCACCCAGCACGAACGCGAGGCCGCCGTCAGGCTCAAACTCAACGTCGTCCGCGAGATCGTCGACGGCAAACGCGTCGTCGTCGTCGACGACTCCATCGTCCGCGGCACAACCACCCGCATCAAAATGCTCCAGATCCGCGAGGCCGGTGCCAAGGAAATCCACCTCCGCATCAGCGCCCCACCCATCCGCCACCCGTGCTACTTCGGCGTCGACTTTGCCAGCAAAGACCAGCTCATCGCCAACAACAGAACCGTCGAAGAAATCCGCGAATTTCTCGGCGTCGACTCCCTGCACTTCCTCTCACTCGAAGGCCTGCTCAGCGTCGCCCACCACAGCCCCGAGGACTACTGCACCGGCTGCTTCAGCGGCGACTACCGCGTCGACATCGAACACCCGACCACCGAAGAAATCGTCTCCCGCGAACAACCGAGCATGTTCTGATGCAACACAACGAGCCCCTCGCGTGAGCGAGGGGGCCATGACTTCAATATCTACGTTATCATGGCCCCATGTCTGATCTGCCCACTTACTTCCTGACATGGACCACGTATGGCACGTGGCTTCACGGCGACGCTCGCGGCTCTGTCGATGACCAGCACAATCAACACGGCACACCTCAAGTCGCTTCAAATCCAAAGAAGCACGACTCAAACTCAGCCGCACTCAAAAGCCAAGCGGTTATTCACGGAATAGTGGAACGCCAAGTGATCGAGCACGCAATCAGACGAGTGTGTTCACGACGCGGATGGCCGATACTTGCTCTAAATGTGCGTTCGAACCATGTCCATGTCATTCTGAATGCTCCTTCGCATTCTCCTGAGCAGGTAATGGCTCAACTCAAATCGTGGTGCACACGCGACCTTGTCGAGCGAGGTCTGCACACGAAAGGCGAAAGCTGCTGGACCAAGATGGGGAGCACGAGGTGGATTAATCACAAGGAATCCTTACATGCTGCAATCGATTACGTATTGAATAATCAATGAATGTGGAATTGGCCCCCTCGCTCACGCGAGGGGCTCGTTGCGATCCGGTTACTTCAAAAGCAACCCGCCTACCACTTCATCCGCTTGGACATCGCCCGATCGATATCGCGCTTCTGCTCGCGCTCGGAGATCGACTGCCGCTTGTCTGAATGCCCCTTGCCCTTGCCGAGGCCGATCTCGAGCTTGGCGTAACCATTCCGAAAGTAGAGCTTGAGCGGGATGAGCGTCATGCCCTTGCTCTCGGTCGCGCGGGCGAGCCGCTTGATCTCCGACTTGTTCGCAAGCAGCACCCGGTCACGCGCGATCTTGTGATTCCGCGAGGCCGCCGGCCCGTAGTGACCGATCGTCATCCCGATGATCCGGAGGCTCGGCGGCTCGCTCGTCGCGCGGATATAGCCCTCGGCGATCGACACCTCGCCCATGCGGACGGACTTGACCTCCGTGCCGTGCAGCTTGATGCCCACCTCGAGCGTCGACTCGATCGCGTAGTCGTGCCTCGCCCGGCGGTTGTGGACCTCCGCCTCGTTCCCGGGATTCTTCTTGCGTTTACCGGCCATGGTCTGAACGATATGCCGATCAAATCCCAAGAAATAGGCAGCAGCAGCAGGGGGTACACTCGAAACGATGGAAGGCGTCGTCATCGCATTTGTCGTGATCGTGGTCATCGCCGTCGCAGGCGTGGCGATCTACTACAGCCACAAAGCCGAGCAGGAACGCATCGCAGCCCTGCGAGCGCTGGCATGGTCGAAGGGCTGGAACTTCGACCCGGAATCCGACTCACGCCACGACGAGCAGTACAACTGCTTTAGCACTTTCCAGCAAGGCCACAGCCGGCGGGCGTACAACACCATCACGGGCGAGCACACCGTCAACGGTAAGCCGCACCCCGTCAAAATGGGCGACTACCTCTACAAGGTCACCTCGCACAACGGCAAGACCACCACAACCACGACCTATCGGCTCAGCTATCTCATCATCCATCTGCCCTACCTCACCGTCCCGAACCTCCAGATCCGGCCCGAAAACCTCTTCGACAAAATCGGGGCCGCCATCGGCTTCGATGACATCGACTTTGAATCCGCCGAGTTCAGCCGCAAGTTTATGGTGAAATCGACAGACAAGCGGTTCGCCTACGACGTCATCACACCGAAAATGATGGAGTTCCTGATGGCCTCGCCCAAGCGGTCGATCGATCAGGAGCGCGCGATGATCTGCATCACCAACGGCACGCGCCGATGGAAGACCCACGAATTCATGCCCGAGCTCGACTGGATCTCAGAGTTTCTGCAGCTCTGGCCCGAGCATGTGCTGCGCCAGCTCGAAGAAAGGATGGCCTGATCTTGGAACCCCTCTACATCGCGCTCGGCGTCATCGCCGCGGTGCTGCTGATCCCGATCGTCTGGCTCATCGCCACCTACAACCGTTTCGTACGCCTGCGCCAGCACATCAAAGAGAGCTGGTCGGACATCGATGTCGAGCTCAAACGCCGCTACGACCTCGTGCCCAACCTCGTCGAGACCGTCAAGGGCTACGCCAAGCACGAGCGCGAAACACTGGAGATAGTCGTCGACGCCCGCAACCGAGCCGCCCAGAGTCACGGCAGCGCCACCGAGCAGGCCGTCGATGAATCCGCCATGCTCATCGGCCTCAAAAAGATCTTCGCCCTCGCCGAGGCGTACCCCGATCTCAAAGCCG
>CAXBOF010000040.1:0-9441 GCA_963977205.1 uncultured Phycisphaera sp.
TCCTGACCAACGCCCACGTCGTGAACTACGGCCAGCGGATTCTCGTCCAGCCCCACCAGAGCTCGGAGAAGTACGAGGCCGACGTGATCGCCATCGCTCGCGGCATCGACCTTGCGATTCTCGAGCTCGAGGACGCCAGCTTCTTCGACACACACCCCCCGGCAGAACTCTCACCCGAGCTGCCCCGCATCGGCTCGATGGTCCACGCGATCGGCTACCCGATGGGCGGCGACGCGCTCTCAGTCACCGCGGGCATCCTCAGCCGAATCGAGTACACCGATTACAACCAGGGCACGCTGGGCCTGCGCATGCAGGTCGATACGCCGCTGAACCCCGGCAACTCGGGCGGACCCGTCTTCGTCGACAACAAGGTCATCGGCATCGTTTTCAGCGGCATCCCCTCGGCCGAGAACATCGGCTACGTCATCCCCACAGAAGAGATCGAGATGTTCCTGGCCGACGTCGAGGACGGCAGCTACGAGGGCAACCCCCGCATCTTCGCTCACCTCCAGACCGCCGAGAACCCGGCGATCCGCAAGAAGCTCGGGCTCGAATCCGCCGACACGGGGCTGATCGTCACCAGCGCCGATGACGACTCGATGCTCAAACCCTGGGATGTCATCGTCGCACTCGGCGAGCACGACATCGATAACCGCGGCATGGTGGCTGTCGACGGCGGGTTCCGCCTGCATTTTGGGTACTACGTGCCCAAGCTGGCAAACAACGGCACAGTGCCCGTCACCGTCATCCGCGAAGGCGAGAGTCAGACGATCGACCTGCCCGTCATGCCAAGACTCAACGCCCTGCAGAAATCGCTCGACGGCGCGTACCCGAGCTACCTGGTCCACGGCCCGATGGTCTTCACGCCCAGCTACGCCGAGCTTGCGCAGGCCGCGGCCCGGGCTGCCCCGCTCCTTGCTGCCAGCGGCAACCCGATCATCGAGCGCCTCGGCGACGAGGTCGAGTTCGAGGGTGAGCAGCTCGTCGCGATGCCCTCGCCCTTCTTCCCCCACCGCGTGACGCGGGGCTACGACCTGGGCGTGGTGCCGGTGCTCGACAGCGTCAACGGCGAGAAGGTGAAGAACCTGGCGCACCTTGCCGAGATCCTGCGCGACGCGGAGGGCGAGTTCATCGAGTTCAAGTTCGCCGGCACGACAAACGAGACGCTCGTCTTCGACCGCGAGCAGCTCGAAGAAGCAACCGAGGATGTGCTCGACGACGCGGGCATCCGCAGCCGGGCATCGGACGATATCATGCCGATCATCGAAGGCGAGTGATCAGATCTGAAAGAGCCGCGGGCGTGAGCACGCGGATCTCCCCTCACCCCGGCCCTCTCCCCAAGCGGGAGAGGGAGCTTTACGCAAACAGCCCAATCGTCGCATCGTGTCCGTCAAGATAGTCGTGGCGCAGAATAACACGAGGCGTGAGCTTGGCGAGCGTCGCGAAGACGCGGGTGGTATCAAAGCGTCTGGCCGGCCCGGTGTCGCCCGAGGGCGGCTCGTGCACGAGGTCGCTCAGAAAGTTGAAAACCACCGCACCGCGTGACTTCTTCACCGCGCCGTACGCCCGCCTGATGATCTCGACCGCGTGATCTTCCTCGAACGTGTTCAGTGAGCCGCTGAAGCAGATCAGCTCCACACCCCGGCTGCGGACAAGCGACTCAAACAGATCCGTGTCGGCGGCGAAATCGCCCTCGATCACGTCCGCCTCTTCGAGTTTCTCAGACGCGATGCGCTGGCGGCAGAACTGCGCCAGTTCCGTGACACCCTCGACGGCAATAAACCGGCCGTACTCGATGTTGTGGTCGACCAGCCACCGGAGCATGTCCGCCCGGCCTGCGCCCATGTCGGCGATCACGCGCCCGGACAAGACCGACAGATCCGCCGGCCGCTCGTGCGCGTTGAGACCGGCGCTTGCGACCTCGCACAGGATGCGGAAACGCGTCAGTTGGAACTGTTTATTCTTCCAGAGGAGCGACTCGAAGCCCGTGCCGCCCGCTTCGACGGCTTCTTCGTACGGCTTGAGGTAATCGCCCGTCATGAATCCCTCAGTGCACGCGGAGCATGTGCGCAAACTCATCGAACCGCTCGCCGAGATCCTTGGTCGTCAGCGACGCCAGACGATCCAGCGAGAAGGTCTCGATGGTGAAGCTCGCCATGACCGTGCCGTGGGCGAGGGCGGCCTTGAGACGGGCCAGGTCGAACTTGGGCTCGCCGCCCTGATCGTGCGCGAGATAGCCCATCATGCCGCCGGCGAAGCTGTCGCCCGCGCCGGTCGGGTCGATGACGGTCTCGGCCGGGTACGCGGGAAGCGCGCCGATGCCGATGCCCGATTCGTCGCGGATGACAAACAGGCAGCCGTGCTCGCCCTTCTTGACGACGACAAAGCTCGGCCCCATCTCGAGGATGTGCTTGGCCGCAGCGACGGTGTTGTTGTGCCCCGTCAGCAGCTGCGCTTCGTCATAGTTGAGCACAAGCCCGTCGACCTTGGTGATGAGTTGATCCAGCTCCGCGCGAGCGGTGTCGATCCAGAGATCCATCGTGTCCGCGACAGCAAGCTTGCGATCCGGAAGCTGCTCGAGCATTCCGAGCTGAACCATCGGGTGCGCGTTGGCGAGGAAGACGTACTCGGCGTTCTTGTACTCGTCCGGCACGACCGGCGGCGACTCGATCAGCACGTTCAGATCCGTGAACGTCGTGTCGCGGTGGTCCATGTTGTCGTGGTACTTGCCACCCCAGCGGAACGTCTTGGAGCCTTGGCGCACCTCGAGGCCCCGCTTGTCCATGCCCTTCAAGCTGTCAAGCTTGGCCATGTGCTCAGCGGGGAAGTCATCGCCGACGGCGGCGACAATATTCACGGCCCCGTGATGCTGGGCGGCTGCGGCGAAATACGCACACGACCCGCCGAGCACCCCCTCGCGGACCTCGCCCGTGGGGGTTTCAACGGTGTCGATTCCGATAGTTCCGGTGACAATCAGGCTCATGGACAGAGTGTAGGGCTGAGCATGAGCAGACGCGCCTCCCGAAACGAAAGCCTGAACATTCCCAATACATGGGTGCCGAATTCTCGGCGCGGGGAAAGCAATTTGAGTATCAACATACCACCGGGGCCGTGTCCGAACTGCAATAAATCGCTCAGGATGGGTCAGTCGACATGTTTCGGTTGCGGGTACGACCGCATGCTCGAACGCAATATCAACGAGAAACCCGATCGCGGCCCGCTCTGGAAACGCATCGCATGCTCACCTATCGGCTTCATACTCATGACCAGCGGCACCGCATGGGTGATCGCGCTGCTCATCTATGGCAATCCCACGCTGACACGGGCATATTTCGCAATCGGTGCGTGTGTCGTGATGATCACGGCAGTGCTTCTCTTCAAGGCCATCCAGTCCGACCCGCCCGGATTCTGGGAAACGTGGTTCGATACCGCACGCGACTGGTACACCTTCGACATTCTTTTCGGCGATCGCGGTGCGGTCGGCATGCAATCGCTCGTTGTGCTGAGCTGCGTCACCATCGGTTGCGGCGTGTGGCTCGAAACCGGCTTGCCCGAAGCAGAACGCGTGCTCGCCCCTGCACTCGGCATCGAGCCCTCGGACTAACGTGCGATCTCACTGGCCGATCTCGATCTCCGGCTTCCAGTCGAGCCAGTCATTATCGAGCGAAGGCGCAAGCTCAAACTCGGCCCCGGGCTGGACCGGATCTCCCGCCTTGGTGGGCGTCGCCATCCCCACGGCTCCGCGCAGGACCGAATCCAGCGGGCCAGCCGCCACCGACAGCCCGCGGAAAAGCCCGAAGTCGACGCCCACGCCGCTGGCATCCCAGAATCGCGTGTTCTGACGCACAAGCGGGGCGAACCTCGGCTCGATGATCGCGTCGATCTCGACGTTCGTCGCGTCGCTTGCCATCTGCAAACCCACCACGCGCCCGATGCGCATCCCGCGATAGAGCACAGCCGACCCGGTCGAAATCGAACTGGCCGACCGCGCGTGCAATCGCACCGACAAACCCTCAACCGACGCGTCCTGCGGCAAGCGTGGCGGCTCGGTCAATCCCGCGAACCGGCGCAGCGGTTTCCCGGGCGTTTCGACCGGCCGCACCGCGATGTACCGCGGCCCGAGCAGCGTATCCAGACCCGAGACGCGGTCGAGACTCACCTCGGGACGCACGATCCAGAACTGCGTCCCCTCGGCCACCAGCCCCTCGGCGTGCGGCGCGATTTCCGCCTCGACAATGACCGAGCGCAGATCGCCGTCGAGCCGAACATCCTTGACCACGCCTACGCGCAGGCCGCGATGGATCAGCTTGGCGCCGGTCTCGAGCCCGGCCGCATCGTCGAAGGTGATCGTCACGATCGGGCCGCGCTCGGCACGGACCTGGAAGTAGAGCAGGGCCGCCACGAACGCCAATGCGAGTGTCGGCGCGATCCAGAGCTTGCTGAATCGTCTCGGCTGGCGGTCGATCACAGCGACAGGCGTTGGCGCGTTCTCACTCAATCGTCTTCCTCCCAGATCGCGTGCGGATCGAAACTGATCGACGCGAGCATGCTCAGCACCACCACCGCCCCGAACACCACCACGCCCGGCCCGGGCGTGACCGAGACAAGATCACCAAGCTTGACGATCGCCACCAGAATCGCGACGAGCAGCACATCGAGCATCCCCCACCGCCCGATGAACTCGACCGCGTGGTATGCCGAGGCCTTGATCTCGCGCGAGAGCAATCGCCGACCAAAGCACAGCCCAAAGAGCGCCGAAAGCTTGGCGATCGGCGCGACGATCGAGAAGAAAAAGATCGTCAGCCCGATCGGGTAATGCCCCTCGGCCAGAAGCGCCACCGTGCCCGACCAGATCGAATTGGTTGAATCGTGCCCGAGCCTCGTGAGCGTCATCACCGGCAGCGTGAGTGCGGGGATGTAAAGCACAAGCGCCGCCGCCGCCAGCGCCGCGGTACGGCTCTCGGCCGCAGGGTGTGTGCCGTGACGGATGACCGATCGGCAGCGCGTGCACCTTGCGTCAGCATCAACCGGGACGCTGGGCACGTCGTGAACGAGGCCGCAGGTGGCACAGGCGCGAAGGGACATGTCGCGAGTTTACTTTGGATTCTGATCCTGCGTGTTCCGCCTGAAAACAGGAAGTTCGAATGCACCGATAGCGATTCCCGCACCGAGCATGGAGACGCCCAATGTCCCCGCCGCGAACGCGCCCCAGCCCCTGCCCGGATCTCGCCAGGCATCCAGAAGCTGATCCCGCTCGGCCGAGTTGAGTTCAATATTGCGATACTTCATCTCAACCCACGCGCCCTCGCGCTTGACGAAATCCATATAGATGAAGCCGAGAGCGATGCTCACACCCGCCAGGCCGATCGCAATGCACACCACGCTGATCGTCCGTGCGAGGTTCATTTGCCCTGCTCCTTCGACCACGAATCCCGGAGTGTCGCGGTCCGGTTGAAGATCAATCGGCCTTCCTTCGCTGAATCCCGATCGATGCAGAAATATCCCAAACGCTCGAACTGGAAGCGCCGGATACCGTCGGGCCAGGTGGGCTCGCCCTCGGGTGATACCAGCGCCGGCTCGACCTTGGCACTTTCTACGACCGTCATCGCCTCGGGGTTCAGGTTCTGCATGAATGACCAGCCCTCGGGCGTATCCTTGGGCTCGCGGGCCGGGTTTGACACCGTAAAGAGCCGATCGATCTGGCGCACCTCGGCATCGACCGCGTCGTGCGCACTGACCCAGTGGATCGTGCCCTTGACCTTGCGCACCTTGCCCTCTGCATCCGGCGGCGGGTTCTCGCCACCCTTGGTCGCTGGGTCGTAGGTGCAGTGAATCTGGGTCACCTTCCCGTCGGCGTCCTTGACGAAATCGGTGCACGTCACCCAGTACGCGTAGCGCAGCCGAACTTCGCGCCCGGGTCCCAGTCGGAAGAACTTCTTGGGCGGGTCCTCCATGAAGTCCTCGCGCTCGATGTAGATCTCGCGCGAGATTGCGACCTTCCGCGTGCCCGCAGACTCATCATTCGGGTTGTTCACCGCGTCGAACTCCTCGATGCGGTCCGCTTCGCCGTGCTCGCCCCAGTTGGTGATGACGACCTTCACCGGATCGAGCACCGCCATCCGGCGAGGGGCCGCGATATTCAGATGGTCGCGGACCGCAGCCTCAAGAAGCCCGATGTCGTGCGAGGCCTTGAATTTGGTCACACCCGTCGCCTTGGCAAACGCGCGCAGCGATTCGGGAGTGAACCCGCGCCGCCGCATGCCGCTGACCGTGGGCATGCGCGGATCGTCCCAGCCCATCACGTGCCCCTCATCGACGAGCAGCTTCAGATTCCTCTTGCTCGTGATGATGTACGTCGGCTCAAGCCTTGAGAACTCGATCTGCTGCGGGTGGTGGATCGGCTCGTTGCGATCCTTATTGATCGCATCAATGAACCAGTCGTACAGCGGGCGGTGGTTCTCGAACTCGAGCGTGCAGATCGAGTGCGTGATGCCCTCGATCGAGTCCTCAAGACCGTGCGCCCAGTCGTACATCGGGTAGATGTGCCAGGTGCTGCCCGTGCGGTGGTGTTTGGCGTTGAGGACCCGGTACATCACCGGGTCACGAAGGTTCATGTTGGGCGAGGCCATGTCGATCTTGGCGCGGAGCACCATGGACCCGTCCTTGAACTCGCCCGCCTTCATCTTGGCGAAGAGCTCCAGCGATTCCTCGGCCGGTCGATCACGGAACGGACTGTTGACGCCGGGTCTTGAGACATCGCCCCGGTTCGTACGGATCTCTTCGGGCGTCTGCTCGTCGACGTACGCCAAGCCCTTGGCGATCAGATCCCTGGCCCACTCGTAGAACTGCTCGAAGTAATCGGAAGCGAAGCGGACCTCGCCGTCCCACTGGGCGCCGAGCCAGCGGACATCCTCGATGATCGAATCGACGTACTCCTGCTCTTCCTTGGCGGGGTTGGTGTCATCAAAGCGGAGCATGAACCTGCCGCCGAACTGCGCCGCGAGCCCGTAGCTGAGGTTCACAGCCTTAGCGTGCCCGATGTGCAGGTAGCCGTTGGGCTCGGGCGGGAAGCGCGTGGTGACCACCGACCGGTCGCCTTGCTCCCCCCACTTCCCCGACGCGATATCCGCGTCGACGATCTGTTCGATGAAGTGGCGGCTGGTTGGTTCGTTCGTATCGTCGGGCATGGCGGGATGGTATTCACCGCCACACCCGACGTTGTAAAAATCATTCGATCAGGCCGACGCCGAGGCCTCTTCCAGACTCGGGTAATCCGTGTACCCCTTCTCCGACCCGCCGTAGTACGTCGACTGGTCCGCCTCGTTGTACGGCCCACCCCGCTCGATCCGCGCCGGCAGGTCCGGGTTCGAGATGAACAGCGTCCCAAATGCCACAGCGTCGGCAAGTCCCTTGGCCAGACGCTCCTCAGCCTCCTCGGGCTCGAGCCCGCCGTTGGACACGTAGATCCTGCCTCCTGCGTTCTTGAACCGGTCCCGGACCTCCGCGATCACGCGCTCGGCCTCGTCGTCCCGCGAGACACCACCGAACGCCTCGACGTTGTGCAGGTACGCCAGCTTCAGTTTGCCCAGCCCCTCAGCCAATGCGCCGAATGTCTCGAAGGGCGTCGAGTCCGTCAGGTCGTTGAACTGCCCGAGCGGGCTGACGCGGTAGCCCACGCGCCCCGGCCCCCAGACGTCGGCCACCGCTTTGGCAACTTCCAGCGGGAGGCGGATGCGGTTCTCGATCGACCCGCCGTAGTTGTCGGTGCGCTTGTTCGTGCCATCGCGTGTGAACTGATCGAGGAGGTAGCCGTTGGCGCCGTGGATCTCCACGCCGTCGAATCCTGCTTTCTTGGCGTTCTCGGCCCCGATGCGGAACTGCTCGACGATGCCGGGGATCTCGTTTGTTTCGAGCGCACGGGGCAGGGATGTGGGCACCATGCCCGACTCGGCGCTGGTGTACGTCTGCGTCTTGGCCGCGATCGCCGACGGCGCGACGGGTGCCTCACCGCCCGGCTGGAGGTCGTTGTGACTGATCCGCCCGACGTGCCAGAGTTGGAGGAAGATGCGCCCGCCCGCCTCGTGGACCGCGTCCGTCACCTGCTTCCAGCCGTTGATCTGGTCCTCGCTGTGGATGCCGGGCGTGTAGGCGTAGCCCTTGCCCTGCGGGCTCACCTGCGTCGCCTCCGAGATGATCAGCCCGGCCCCCGCCCGCTGGCGGTAGTACTCGGCGTTGAGCTGCCAGGGAATATCCCCCGGCTGCTTGCTTCGCGAGCGGGTCAATGGGGCCATGAAGATTCGGCTCGGCGCAGCGATCTCGCCAAACTCGATCGGGCTCGTCAGTCTCTCGAATGCGGACATTGCGAACTCTCCTGTGTGCCGGGCATCACACGCCCCGGGCTCTGGGAAACCCAGCAATGCATGTCAGTGTTCCAACGAGCGTATGCACGACGAGCAGATTTGCCGCACTGTTGGCACAAACTCAGTCTTCGCCTGGGTTTATCGAAAGCACCCGAAGCCCAAAAGCTGCTGCAAAGACATCCGCCTGCTCGCCGGCGATGACCGCCCCAGCAAGGCGATCCGGGCTGACCGCCAGGCCCTTGACTCGGCTGCCACGGAAATCAACGCTCGCCAGCCCCGACCGCAGCAAGCGCGCACCTTGGAGATCGCAATCGCGGAAGGCCACGCGGTCAAACCGGGCCTCCTCGAACTCGGCCTCGCGCAGGTCGCAATTCTGAAACCAACACCGCTCGAAGCGAGCGCCGAACGCCCGGGCCATGCGGATCTGGCAGCCCTCGAACAAGCAGTCCCGCAGCACGCCGCCTGAGACATCGAGCCCGAGCAACTGGCAGTCGCGCAGCACGAGCCTTGTCCCGACGACATCAACAAGCGAGGCGTTCCGCGCATCGCAATGCTCAGCCTCAACATCTCGGAAGCTCAACCTTGGATGGGCACCCGCCAGCCGACAACGCGTGAGCTTCAACTGTGTGCATTCGGGATCACCGCCCAGCGCCTCATCCGAGAGCGTCCGCTCCGCTTCTTCGGGCGATTCCACTTCGGTTTGGCGCAAGGGCTCGGTCATACACCAACAGCGCCCAGGCACCGCTCGATCCGGCGGAGCGTTTCCTCTTTCCCAAGAGCCGCCAGCGAAACGCCCAGCGGCGGGCTGACCGCAGCCCCGGTCATCGCAATCCGGATCGGCTGAGCCAGCGAGCCCATCTTGAGCCCTTCGTGCTCGCAGTAGTCGGCGAGCCTCGCCTCGATGACCTCTGGCGTGAACTGCTCAAGCTCAGCGAGCCTTGGCGCAAATTCGCGTAGCACGTCCGCTCCCGCGGGCTCGCCCTTGTGCATGAACTTCGCCACCGCCTTCTCGTCGTACTCGATCGCGTCGGCATCAACAAACAAGAAAGCGATCGGCTGACGGGCCTCGCTGAGCGTGATA
>CAXBOF010000041.1:0-9414 GCA_963977205.1 uncultured Phycisphaera sp.
CGCAGACGCACATCCAGCGGGTACTGACCCGAGGGGAAGCCCGTCGCGACGGATGCGATCTTGACGCCCGTGCCCTGGAGTGCTTCTGATGCCACCTTGACCATGCTCGGGTAGAAGCACACAGCCGCGACGCTCGGGATGTCCGAGTGCCCGGGCATCGGGGTGACCGCCTTGCGGCAAATCGAGCGCACCTTCTCGGGCGAGTCTTTCCCTTCCAGCGTCGTCAGATCCACCATCGAGAGCGCCAGCTTGAGGGCCTGCTCCTTGGATTCTTTCTTGATCGACCGCGTCGTGAACGACTTGGCGCGCTCGGCGGCCATGATGGCGTCAACGGTCGGGCTCGGCGGGATCATCGCTTTGGGCATGATCCATTCTACGGCCCGTCCGGCCCCAACAGAACCGTATCCAGAAACGCCCCGATCTCGCGCTCAAGAGTGGCTTTCGTCTCCGCATTCGCCCACAGCCCGTTGTGCGGCGAGCCGGGTAGGACGACCAGCCGACCGTTCGGCGCTGCTTCGGCGATTTCGCGCCCATCCTCGAGCGGGCAGACGCGGTCCTCTTCGCCGTGGATGACGAGCAGCGGGGCAGCGAGCTTTCCTGCGTACACAGCGCGATCGAAGTCGTCCCATTCGCCCGCCCAGGTGAGCTTGCGTCTGCGGATCAGGCCGATGTGCACCATCGCCGGCCAGAGCGTCGCGCGCCAGGGCAGTGCCGACTCTTTGAGCACACCCTTGGCCGGTGTGTAGGCGAGGCGGTAGGGGGCCTGCGCCAGCACCGCGACGACCTTGCCCGGTTTCAGCGCGCCGGCTGCGACCGAAACACCCGCGCCCAGCGACCAGCCGAAGAGCACGATGCGATCGGTGTCGACCCGGTCAATGAGCGCTGCAAGATCCTGCGCCTCCCCGACGCCCAGGTCGCACGTACCCGGCGCGTCGCCATGACCGGGCTGATCCCACGCGATGATGCGCGAGCAGCGGGCAAGGAACGGCTCAAGCCGAAGCAGCGCGTCGTACCGCGAGTTGCCCCAGCCGTGGGTGAGTATGGCGACTGGGCCTTCGGTGTTGTCACCCGTGAACTCCCAGACGGGCAGCTCTCGGCCGCGCGAGGTGAGTGCCCACTGCGTGAACGCGCGGGGCTCGCCCGGCAACTCGCTCGGATCACCCGGCAGGCCCCGGCGGAGCATGTACGCGTACGTGCGCCGATTGGGGTGTGTCAGTCGCCACGCGGTGGAAACCACGCCGAGCAGCCACAGGATCGCCAGCCCGGTCGCGAGCAGGGCGAGAAAGCCCGTCATAAGCCGAGCAGCCGGGAGATATCGTTGTACGTCACGAAAAGGAACACGGACACGATCAGCACGAGTCCCGCCAGCGTCGCGGCGTTCTGCACCGCGATGGACACAGGCTTGCCCGTGATCTGCTCCCAGATGAGAAAGATCATGTGCCCGCCGTCGGTGATGGGGATGGGCAGGAAGTTGACGACAGCCAGATTGATGTTGACGAGGGCGAAGAAGAAGAGCAGCCAGATTGCGCCACGATCAGCGATGAGCGTGCCCGTGTGCACGATGCCGACGGGGCCGTTGAGGTTCTTGGGCGAGATCGACCCCTGGAACAGCCGGATGAACGTGAGGTAGGTCGTCCGCATCACGCGTTCGGTTTCGTGGAGCCCCATCGAGATCGCGTTGAGAGGGCCGGTGGCCTTGAGCACCGTCATCTCGGGCGCAAAGAAATTGGCCACCATGGGCAGGTCCCACTGCATGTCAGTGAGGTGCTGCACCTGATCCTCGCTGAGCGAGACGACGACCTCGCGCGTCTGTGATTCTGCGCCCGCCCCCTTGAGCGGGAGGGCGACCTCGAAACGGATTTCGGCGATGCCGGCGGCGACGGACCGCTGGAGCAGGCGGGTGATGTCGGCGAAGCTGGCAACCTCGTTGCCGTCGACCGCGAGCACCCGTGAGCCCGGGCGCAGGCTTGTGATGGCGTCCGGCGCACCAATCACGGGCGACTGGGCGATGATTGTGTGCTCATTCTTCCAGTCGATTGTGAAACCGATCAGTCCCTGCCGAGAAACTTCGAGGTTGAGTTCGACGAGCCGGCCTTCGCGGAGCACGGTCGCGTCGATCGTGCCGCCGGACTGTGCGCTGACTTCTGCAGGCCCTCTTGCCCCATTGGGATAACTCGCCGAACCCAGACGGACAAAGATGTCGCCCTCTCGGAGCCCCTGCTCGTAGCCCTTGCTCGTTTCAGGGTCGAGCTGGCCCACCTGCATGACGGGCGTCAGTCCCAGGACACTCTGGACCTGGCGTTCTTGCCCGGCGATGCGGACGGTTTCAACATCGAGCACGGGCCAGGGCGTGACGGCTTTGATAACTTCGGTGCCGTCGCTGCTCTCAAAGGTCAGCTCAACAGGCTCACCCATCGCGTGGGTGATGCGGTGCGTGAACTCGCTCGGACGTGTCACCGGCTTGCCGTCGATCGCGACGAGCCGAGCGCCCAGCGGCACACCTTCAAGGCCCGACCGCGCCATCGCCTGCCGAACAAGCTCGGCGATTCGATTGGATGTGGGCTCGATGATCTGATTCGTAAACGAGGGCATGATGCCGATGGACAGCAGGCCGAGCTCGCTTTTTTCGGGTGTGAGCGAGAACCGGATGGGCTCATCGAAGCCGGGGCGCTCGACCTGGATCTCCATCTCGGTGTCGGCCCGCGCCATCGCCGAGACGAGCTGGATGTCATTGAACGATGCGGGTTGTCGGCCGTTCATGGAGACGATCGTGTCGCCGGGCAAGAGTCCCTGCTCCTGGATACCCAGTTCGTCGGCACGCTCGGCGATCGCGATCGAGGCGGGTGATTGCTCGATCACATCGCCCACGACCGGGGCCTCGGTTTCCAGGCCCGCCATAAATACCGCGACATACAAAATGGCCGCCATCGCCATGTTCATTGTGACGCCCGCGGAGATGATGATCATCCGCTTCCAGATGGGCACGACGTTGTAGCTGTCCGTCTCGCTGCTGCGGTAGCCCGGGTCGGCGTCGTCCTGACCGAGCATTTTGACGTACCCGCCCAGGGGCAGCGCGTTGAGCCGGTACTCCGTCGGGCTCATTTTGGAATCCAGAGCCGCGGCCCCGTCGGCCTTGAGCACCACCCATCGCTTGTACTCGTCCTCGGTCGACTTCCTGCGGAAGCCAAGCCCCTTGCGGAACGTAACGATCGGCGGCCCGAATCCGAGCGAGAACGCGAGCACGCGCACGCCAGCCCATTTGGCCGCGATGAAGTGTCCGAGCTCGTGGATGAACACGACCAGCCCGAACCCCACGAGGATCAGCCCGATATCGCCCAGCTTCAAGAGAATGGCAAGCAGTGGTTCCATGCGTCTACAGGGTATCGGTCCGGGCGGGCGGGGGATCTGAGCGCCAGACAAAAGAAGACACGGCCCGGATCTCCCGGGCCGCGCTCAATCAGTGAAACCGGGTTGGGTTTACTTCTTCACGTACTTGACGGCGCAGCCGTATGCGGGGATCTCAGCCGTGACGATCTCGGACTCGCCATCGAGAAGCTGGTTGACGACGATTTCGATGTAGTTCTTCTCGCCGATCTCCTGGTAGCTGCTGGTCGAGTCGATCGGGCCGATGTAGCGGACGATGCCCTCGGCATCAACAATGAAGATGTGCGGCGTGCGCTTTGCACCAAAGGACTGACCAACCGAGCCGTCCTTGTCCAGCAGGATCGGGTACTCAATCTCGTACAATTCCTCGGCCTCGATGTTGCGCTCTTCGCCCCAGCCCTGCTTGCCGGGGGCGCTTGCCGAGTTGATCGCCAGGAACTCGACCGGCTTGCCCTCAAAGCCCGCGTAGGTCGTGCGCATGGTGTCGGTCTTGTAGTGGAATTTCTTGACGAACGGGCAGTCCGGATTAAACCACTCGAGGACGACAATTTTGCCCTCTTCGGTGTACTCGCTGAGCTTGTGCTCGTTGCCGTGGATATCGGTGAGCGTGAAGTCAGGCGCCTTGTCGCCGACCTCGACACCCTCGGCCAGCGTTGGCGCCTTCGTGCCAGCGCCGGTCGCCATCGCGATGCTCAGAGCGCCGAGGCCCGCTGCGAGAAAACCGGTCAGTGTACGTTTGCGTGTGATGCAGATCATGTGGACCTCCGTGTAAGCTTCTGGCCTTATTGGGCCGAGTCTTTCTTGAACTGTCGTCTCGTGAACTAGCGTGGCTCCCCGATGAAACGCGCAGGCCCCTTGCCCTGCTGGAGCCGAATCAGATACAAATCATGGTCGATCGGTGGCAGCCTTTTGCCCTTGGGAGCGATGAGCCTGACCCAGCCGACGACCTCTGCCTTGGGATTGTCATCAAAGTCGAACGCCAGTTCCAGTGTGCCGTCCTCGGCGTAGCCCGTTTCGAGAAGATCGTCGATTGGCGGGCAGCCCGGACCGGGGATAAATTCGAGCTCGTAGCCCAGCGCGTTCTTGGCGATCAGCGTGTCGCCTTCCCAGCTGAGCATGACCGCATCCGAGCTGGCGCCTGTGGCAAGCTTGCCCATTTCATTGCGGGTCTTTTCAATCAGGGGCGCGTCGGAACCGAGCTCGTTGGTCCGCTTCACCGGCAGTTCGATCGACGCCTCGGCGAACTGCGGCACGCACTGGTTCGCATCGCAGACGAGCCACTCAAGACTCGCCGAGATCACCGCATCGCTGCCGATCTCGACTCCCGAAGCCACGTCGAGCGGGAAGAGCACGACGAGTTGATCGTCGTAGGTGTGATCCAGCACGCCGCCTGCTTGGACATGCCGATGGGCCGCGGGCCAGATGGGCTCACCGATCTCGATCCCTTCGGGGAGCGACCAGTTCACCAGCAGCCTGGACCCGGAATCATTGATCGAATCGGCGTAGGTGTGCCAGTTCTTGTCGAGATCGATAACGGCCGCGATGGTCGAACTCGAACCGGGCGTCAGCGCATCGGTCTCGGCGATCAGCTTGGCGCTCGAGTGCGAGGGCGGATCATCGAAGTTGGGCTGCGCGTGAACGGGCAGCGACATGGCCGCCGTCGCGCAAAGCGTTGTCGTCCAAGCTTTCAATCCAAGACCCATACTTCCTCCGCTTGTAAGAAGAACGCCAGGGATGGCCGGGATGTTTCCTGTCAGCGTCAAAATTTTGGTCTCAGTTGGTGTTCCAATCGGCCCACTATTTGTATGCGGCTTGTTTGGATAGGTTGCGTTCAGTGACGATCCCACGTTGATCGCAAAAAGAAAGCACCCCCGCAGAAAGGCTCTGCGGGGGTGAAAGTGGATCAGGATGGTCCGGTCTCGATCAGGAGATCGAGCTGGTCAGGCCGAGCGCCGCTCCGCCTGAGCCCCAGCCGCCGCCGAGGAAGCCGTCGTAGTGGGTCATGGAGACCACGATGCCGGCGGTGGAGTCGATCCGCATGGCGTAGTAGTTGAGCTGCGGGCGGTTCTGAACGACCTCGGCCACGTTCTCGAGACGCAGCAGGAGGAAGTCCTCGGCCGCGACCGTGTCCATGCGGACGCGTTCGGCCGAGCCGTCGGCGAAGAAGAAGGTGATCGTGACGTCGCTGTCGGCGTCGCTCGGGTTGTAGAACGCGAGGGTCTCGGTGTAGAGGTTGCCGGCACGCAACGGGTTCATGAACGCGTCGCCGAAGTAGAACGAGGTTCCGGCTTCTGTTGCAGCGGTCGTTGCATTGGCATCGCCTCGCTGACGCTCGATGGCCGTGATGGCCACGTCCACGTCCGAGGAAATCCGCAGGCCGATCGGCTCGTTGGAAGCGAACGCCAAACCCGTGCCCGTCAGACGCAGACGCTCGCCCGCACCAACCGTCACCTGGCGGATCAGATCGGGCAGGCCCGGGTCCTCGAGGTACGAGCCGACGATGTCGACGGTCGCATCTGTGGAGCCCGAGTTGAAGATCGTGAACTCGCTGGAGATGTCCGTGCCGCTGGTCAGCGACGTGATGATGTTGGTGGTGCTGCCGCCGTCGCGAACGCCGAGGTAGCCGAACGCGAATCGGTTGACGAGGTCGTAGCGGCTCAGCCCGGCGACGATGCCGATGTTGGAGCCGTCGTTGGCCGAATCGACCGGTGCGGACAGGATCTCGATGGCGAAGGTGCCCAAAGGCAGCGTCGCCACGTTGTGGATCTCCAGGCCGCCACGCTTGTTGGCACCGACGGTCACCGGGTTGAGCACGATGGTCGAGCCGCTGCCGGTGTAGGCGGTGATGGTGAGCGTCACGTCGAAGGAGTTTGGGTTGTACCAGACGAGGAACTCTTCCACGACGCCCGGGCTGCGGATGACATCGGGGAAGTCCCAGCGGTCGCTGGTCAGATCGGTGAAGGCCTCGCCGATCGCGCCGGCACGTGCCAGGTTCGAGTCGTAGTGGCTCAGGCTTGCACCCAGTCGCAGCGTGGACTCGACAACGATGGCGTAGGCCTCGTTGGCGATGATGCCCGGTGCGAAATCGGCGTTGCCGTCGTCGTCGATGTCGGCCCCGAACGAGAGCGTCGTGCCGCCGCGTGCGCCCGCAGCGAGTGTGCCAGACGCGACGACCGCCGAGCCGAGATTCGTGTCGGCGTAGTAGACGGTGATGCTGTAGCTGACAGCCTCATCATTGGGGTTGGCCAGCGAGATGAACTCGTGGATACCCGCGTTGGCAAAGCCCTCGGGGTAGTAGGTGCGGGTGGTGACGGCCGGGCCATCGACGCGGAGCGTGTAGTTGCCCGTGTCAACATCGCCCGTCGAATCAACGAGAATGTAGAACGTCTGGCCGGCACCCGAGGAGACGAAGCTCGTCGCCGCGGTGACGCCGGTCGTGCCAGCGACACCTGCCGAGTCGGCAAAGTCGGTGAGCTCGTTGCCGTTGACATCGAAGATCCGCACGGTGAAGTCCGGCGAGGGGACATCGCCTGTAAAGACCTGGATGTACAGCTCGCCCCGGCCGATCGTGTCGTACCGGAAGAGGTCGGTGTCGGTGATCGTGTTGATCACACCCGTGTCGGACGCGTTGCCGTTGATGCTGTTGACATCCAGCACTGTGGCGCCGGCAAGGTTGCCCTGATTGACGTGGTCGTCGTTGGGGTCCGGTGCGATGGGCGGACCATCGACATTGACAGTGAACGAACCCGTCTGGATGCCGGGGAAGGTAGAGCCGATCGAGAGGTAGTAGCGGGCGTCGTTGCCGGCCGAGTTGGTGAACATGATCGAGTTGCCGTCGATCACGGTCGGCGTGATCAGCGTCATCGATGAGTCGTATAGGCGGAACACGAGCGTGCCGATTGTGCCCTGATCGACATCGATGATAACGTCGCCGTCGTCGACAACGGCAAACGTGAACAGGTCGGTGTCGCTGTCCACTTCGAGTCGGCCCGCGGCGCTGCCGTCACCGGTGTTGACCTCGAGCGGGATCTCGGTGGCCTGGGCGAAGTTGCCGTCGTTTGCGTGGTCGTCCACGATGCCTGTGTTGATGTTGAGCCTGTAATCGATGCGAGTCGCGGTTGCACCGACGACAGCCACATAGAAGATGTCGGCCGTATTGCCAGTAAACTGCGGGACCGCCAGGAAGCCCGAGCCGCTGGTGTACGTCGCGGGTGTGCCGTTGGCGTAAATCCGATCGCCGTTGATATCAAAGAGTCGGATCTCGAAAGCTGCGCCGGGGACAGCATCCCAGACCAGCGAGATGTCGGTCGGGCCGGTGGTCGGCACGCCGAACACAAAGAGATCCGAGTCGTTGGACTGCTCAAGGATGCCCGTCGAGGTGCCCGCACCGGTGCTTGGCACGATGTTCACGAAGGTCGCATCGCCAAGCTGGCCGATGTCGGCGTGGTCGTCTGCGGGGTCGTACTCGACCGTCAGGTCATAGCCGCCCACAGAGTTGGACGCGTCTGAACCCTTCACCACCACGTAGTACCGGCGACCGACCTGTGTCGAGAAGTCGACCGATGCCCGGCCGGTATCACTGAGGTTCAGGTCCCGGGCGATGCTGCGGATGACCGGGTTGGGCGTCTCGGCGTCGTCCTCGCCCAGCTCGTACACGATCACCGCGGGCGTCATCGAGGCCTGCCCCGTCTGGCGGAGCACCGAGACAGTGGCAAGATCTGTCACGTCGGCATCGAAGAAGAAGATGTCCGAGTCGCCGCCCTGATTGATAATGCCGCTCGTCTCGGCAAGCCTGCTGAACTCACCGAAATCAAGAGCGGCTGCGGCGAAGAATCGACCCTCGTCGGCAAGGTCGTCCGCCACGGGCACGCCAGAGATATCGACGCTGTAGTTGCCGCTGCCTGTCAGGCCCGACACACGCAGCGTGTACCGCTCGGCCTGGTCCACCGCGAAGCTCACCGTCAGCGGCTCGCCGCTGATTGCCGAGCTGTTGGGCAGGAACACCTGGTTGCCGTTCGAGTCACGGATCGTAATCGCAAGCGACAGCGTGACTACCGGGTCGATCGTCATCGTCATGAGCCCGTCAACCGGGGCCATGAAGCTGAAGAAGTCGACGTCATCGGCGGACGAGAGGGCCGCGGTGAACGATCCCGTGCCGTTGGTCGGGCTCGACGGATTCGAGTCGATCGCGATGACTGTTTCGCGGAACGCGCCGCCGAAGTTGGAGTGGTGGTCGACGTTGTTCTGGGGCGTTGCGTTGACGATGAGCTGGTACGAGCCCGTCGCGACACGCCAGTCGATGCTGTTGAGGTCGGCCGCGTCGCGTGCACCAGGATTGGCAGCGCTGGCGTTGCCGCTGTACCGCTGCGAGCTCTCGACAACGACGAAGTACTCCTGACCCTGCTGCACGTTGAGCACGAAGCGGGGGTCCTTGCGGAAGACCTGCACATCTCCGACGTTCGGGTTAGCGCCGTTGCCAAAGTTGATCGTCGTGCCCTCGGCCGTGTAGCCGAGATAGTCGTTGACGTAGGCGATCTGGTTGCCGTTGCTGTCGTAAATGCGGATCGCCGCGTCAAGCGGGCTGTTGTAGGTCTTGGAGATGTTGCGAGTGCTGATCGGCCCCAGAAGCGGGTTGATGTGCTGTTCCTGGAAGGCGTCGGTGATCTGGGTCGTGCTGAGGACGATCTCCGCGGTGCCGTTCTTCGTCGCTACGAAGCGGTACATGTCGGTGTCGTTGATATCGGTGATCCGGCCGAGCTGGCCGTTGTACACGATGGTGTCGAAGAAGTTGGGGAAGTCCTCGTCGGGATCAATACCGCTCTCAACGGCGAACGCACGCACTTCTGGGACGAAGCTGGAGTTGCCGATTGTGGATGCGATGCCGGAGAAGTTATCAAAGGTGAGCGTCGTGTTGACCGCGCCACCGAAGTTGCCTTCTTCTGGTGCATCGAGGTTGACGCCGAACGTGTCTTCCTGCGCATCGCCCTGAACCGTCACGTTGTACCGCGTGCGAGTGCCGGCCGAGGAAAC
>CAXBOF010000042.1:0-9373 GCA_963977205.1 uncultured Phycisphaera sp.
ATGCAGAAAGCGGTGCTCCGCGAGGTGGTATGGATCCCGAGGCCATCTACCGGTGGTCCAAGAGACGAATGCAAGCCGAGATGGAGTTGTATGAACTCGATCCCAGTCTCGGGAACCAAGAGGACGCGATTCTCCGGCATGTCGAGTGGATGAAGGCGTGGAATCAACGAGTTGTTGAGTCCAATGCCTCCTCACCATTTGGTATCGCAGTCACGGAATACTTCGTTGCCGAGGCCGAGGCAATACATCTATCTACCACGACACCTTAGAGTACTCGAAGGAGTATCACAATGGATAACGCCGTCGCACTGGTGCAGGCTTACCTCAGGGTCAACGGCTACTTCACTGTCACCGAATTCCCAATTGTCGAATCAGGTCGCTCGGGCATCCACCGAACCGCGACTGACATCGATGTTTTAGCTTTTCGGTTTCCCGATGCTGTACGATTGGTCCCAAGGCGAGGTAGATCCTCGACCCAAGACGTTGCAGTCGGTGAGGTTGACCCAGCACTCGCGCTCACCGATGGCGGAGCCGACATGCTCGTCGGTGAGGTCAAAGAGGGAAAGGCAACTCTCAATAGAGGAGCCACGGAACCCGCTGTACTGCGTGCAGCTTTGACGAGGTTCGGATGCTGCAGTTACGACCACGCGGAGACATTAGCCACCGACCTTGTGAGTCGAGGAGCCGCACAGACTCAATCGGGGCACCGGGTCCGCCTTGTCGCTTTCGGATCAACGCACGACCAGAGTGTTGGGCGACATTACCATGTGATCCTTCTCTCGCAGGTTATATCCTACCTTGATGAATACCTCGATCGCCACTGGCAGACCCTGCGGCTGAGCGAGTTCAAGGAGCCCGGCTTGGCCTTTATTGGCATGCTGAAGAAGGCAAAGGTGTCGCTTCACACAAGTGCACAATGAGAAATACTTTACCACCAGCATCGTCACCACTGTCTAGTATGTATGCATTGCGGGAGAATAATCACCATGTCTGATATCGATCCACGAGTATGGGAATCATGGAGTCGACGCCGGTTCATCGGGACCGGTGGTCGGGCCGTGCTTGCCGCCTATGCGTTGTCGGTCCCCGGTGTTGTGCGCGCGTATGCCGAATTAGCGCGAGGGACGAGCCCGGAGCTCGACGCCACCTCGCCAGAGGGTATCGACCTATTTATTGAGCGGAAAACGATTGACATCGGTGGTCGTCCGTCGTCTGCGATCACAATCAATGGAGGCATCCCGGGCCCTCTGATCCGCATGCGTGAGGGCCGGGATGCGTTGATCCGTGTGCATAATCGCCTTGACGAATCAACATCGATCCATTGGCACGGGCTTCTGGTGCCATTCACAATGGACGGCGTGCCAGGGGTCAGCTTCGAGGGGATCGATTCGGGAACGACATTTGAGTATCGGTACCCTGTGCGTCAGAACGGGACCTACTGGTATCACAGCCATTCCGGGCTCCAAGAGCAGCTCGGCCACTACGGGCAGTTGATCATCGATCCAGCCGACAAGGATCCCGTCGAGTACGACATCGAATACTCGGTTGTCTTGTCAGACTGGACGCACATGGACCCGTATGTGGTGATGCACAAGCTCAAGACGATGGAGGGCTATTTCAACTTTCAACGCCCCACGCTTGCGAACCTGAAGACGCAAGCCGAGGCTACGGGGCAAAGCATCACCGAGGTTCTCAAGACGCGCCTGAGCTGGCAGCGCATGCGGATGGATCCGACGGACATTGCCGATGTGACCGGTTCGACATACACCTTCCTCATGAATGGGCGGACCCCAGATGAAAACTGGACCGCTGTTGCGCAGCCCGGCCAGCGTGTTCGCCTTCGGATCGTCAATGCCTCTGCATTGACGTACTACGACTTCAGGGTCAACGGTCTGCCCATGACGGTGGTCCAAGCCGATGGCCAAAACATCGAGCCCGTGGAAACCGACGAGCTCCGGATTGCCGTTGCGGAAACCTACGATGTCATCGTCACGCTTCCCGACGATCGCCCGAGGACGCTCTTTGCCGAAGCGATGGACCGAAGCGGGTTCGCACGTGGCACGATCGGGCCTCGGCCTGATATCGAAGCGGCGATACCAGAGCGTCGTCGGCGACCGATGCTCACAATGGCGGACATGGGGATGATGCACGCCGTGATGAATGACAACTCCTCGGACGCGGGTTCAATGGAGCACGGGTCGCACGGGAACATGAGTGTCGCAGCCGATACTGCGCACATCAACGAGGGGTCTGCGAGTTCGGTCGAAGATCTACCGACATCGGGATTGCCGGAGCAGGTCGAGCACGGACCCGACACGCACGGCCCGGGGAGTATTGTGATGGGGCGCACGAGGTATCGCCAACTGAGCGATCCGGGCCCCGGGCTTGGGGATGATGGGCGGCGCGTTCTCACCTATTCGCAACTCCGATGCCTGGAGACACCCGCAGATCGGCGTCCACCAACCCGACAGTTCGATCTTCACCTGACTGGCAATATGCACAAGTACATCTGGGGGTTCGACGGCAAGAAGTGGTCGGAAGCGGACATGATCCGCTTTCAATACGGCGAGCGCCTGCGCATCAACATGGTCAATGACACCATGATGAATCATCCGATTCACTTGCATGGCATGTGGATGGACCTCTATGCAGGCAATAATTACGACAAGAATCCACGCAAGCACACCGTGAATGTCCAGCCTGCCGAGCTTCTCACGGTCGATATCACAGCCGATGCGCCGGGGCAGTGGGCGTTTCATTGCCACGTCCTCTATCACATGAAAATGGGCATGTTCCGGACGATTGCCGTTGTCCGTTCTCTGGAAGAGGAGGCTACAAATGCAGATTCATAAGTGTTTGTTGCTGATTCTTGTCTCTTGGGGAATGGCAGTCGAGCCAGCGCTCGCGCAGCACGAGCATCCCGCAAGCGAAACCAAGACCGAGACACCGGAGACATCGCAGAAGCCGCAGCCCGAAACATCGGCTGAAGGGTCTCAGCATAATGACGGCCCCGCCTTACCAGAAGGCATGTCTCTGGACGAGGTGCTTGACTATGCCTCGGGCCCGCCCCCAGAGAGCTATCCAGATCCAGTCGCAGATGACGAGCTGAAGTTCTTCACTCTGTTTGAGCAGCTCGAATACAGGATCCCGGACGGGGGAGGCGCTGATCAGATTGGTTGGGAGGCCCAGGGATGGGTCGGCTTCGACTATAACCGCTTTGTGTGGAAGTCTGAAGGCGAACTGACCTTTGAAGGAGAGGATCAAGGCGGATCGAGCACCGATTTCCTCTACTCCCGCCTCATCACGCCTTTCTGGAGTCTGCAGGGCGGAGCTCAGTACGCTAATGAGTGGGAATCGGGAGACTATGAAGACCGATGGTCCGGCGTTCTCGCCCTCCAAGGCCTCGCTCCCGGAATGATCGAAATGGACTCATCACTCTACATCTCTGAAGACGCGGATGTCACGGCCGCAGTCGAGGCGGAATATAACCTCCGACTCACGCAGCGACTCGTGCTTCAGCCTCGAGCAGAGCTCGGCTTCGCTTTCCAAGACATCCCGGACCGTGCGCTCGGTGCTGGAATGACGGATGCGAATCTAGACTTGCGGCTGCGCTACGAGATCGAGCGAGAGTTCGCGCCGTACATCGGGGTGCGTTACGGGCTGCTGGCCGGTGAGACTGCAAGCATCGCCGAGTCGGCCGGCACCGACACGGAGAGTGTGTCACTGATTTTTGGCGTGCGGTTTGCGTTCTAGCGCGATCGACAGCCTGATGCGAGGACTGTGCCAATGACCGCTGCGCTCCTCATCAGCATCCTGCTCGTTCTCTTGACCACCGGCGTTCGTCTCGCATTTTTTATGGTGGCAGCGAAGTACACGCTTGAAGCCAAAGAATTTACTTGGCACCGGTTTTTCGGCCTCATGCTCGGCATCTACATCAGTCATGTATTCGACATCGTTGTCTACGCGTTGGCGTACTATTTCGCTTGGCATATGTTGGAGATCGGTACCCTCTCAGGGGATCGAGCGGATGGTCCACTCGGACACTTTTATGCGTCTGCTGTCATGTATACCACCATCGGGTTCGGTGACATTCTCCCGACAGGGCATTTGCGGTTTATCGCATCCACCCAGGGATTGAGTGGGTTGCTGTACCTCGCGTGGTCGGCCTCTTTCATTTTCGCAGCGATGAACCGCATGCTCAAGGACCGCAACAGCTGAGTCGAAAGGCACAGATGACTGAGAATGACCAAGGCGACGGCCGGAACGAAGGCCACAAGCACGGAGCCGACTACGAGAAGGGCAGCCTCACGCTGACCGGCTCGATCGCGATGGGCACCGGCGTCATGATCGGCGCGGGCATCTTCGCCCTCACCGGCCAAGTCGCCGAACTCGCAGGCGGTCTCTTCCCCGTCGCCTTCATCGCCGCAGCCCTTGTCGTCGCGTTCAGCGCGTACTCGTACATCAAGGTCTGCAACGAGTACCCGTCCGCGGGCGGCATCGCGATGATCCTCAAGAAGGCGTACGGCCCGGGCGTTGTGACCGCGGGTTGCTCGCTGCTGATGTACTTCTCGATGGTCATCAACGAGAGCCTCGTCGCCCGGACCTTCGGCACCTACACGATGCGGATCTTCGGCGAAGGCTCAGACTCATGGCTCGTACCCACGCTCGGCGTCGGCTTGATCGTCGCGGCGTTTGTCGTCAACCTGCTGGGCAATCAGTTCATCGGCGGGCTGAGCAAGGTCACCGCGATCATCAAGATCGTGGGCATCGCGATCTTCGCCGGCATCGGGCTCTGGGTGTCGGGGCTTTCGTTTGACACGCTGACAAGTGACAGCGCGTCATCCGATGCTCAAGGTGGCATCACGGGCTTTCTCGCGGCCGTCGCACTCTCGATCCTGGCCTACAAGGGCTTCACGACCATCACCAACAGCGGCGATGAGATCAAAGAGCCCAAAAAGAATGTCGGCCGGTCAATCATCTTCAGTCTGCTTATCTGCACCGGGCTCTACCTGCTGGTAACGCTCGCCGTCGCCGGCAACCTCAGCGTGGACGAGATCATCGCCGCGCGAGATTCGTCGCTCGCCGAGGCCGCGCGTCCGGCAGTTGGCCAATGGGGCGAGTGGCTCACGATCGGCCTCGCGATCGTCGCGACCATCTCCGGCCTTATCGCCAGCATGTTCGCCGTCTCGCGCATGCTCGCGATGCTCACCGATATGGACCTCGTCCCGCACCGCCACTTCGGGATGCCGGGCCGGATCCAGAAGCACACCCTCGTCTACACCGCGGTCATCGCCCTCGCACTGACGATCTTCTTCGACCTCAGCCGCATCGCATCGCTCGGCGCAATCTTCTACATCGTCATGGACATGGCGATCCACTGGGGCGTGTTCAAGTACCTGCGCACAGAGCTTAACGCCAAGGCATGGGTGCTGCTGACAGCTCTCGTCCTCGACGCGGTCGTGCTCGGGGCGTTCCTCTACCTCAAGCTCACCACCGACCCGCTCGTCGTCGGCGTGGGCCTCGGATCCATGGCCCTGATCTTCGGGCTCGAAGCGTGGTTCATCCGGAACAGACAGGATCACTCTGCGGATGGTGAAGCTTGACTCCGGGTCCTCTGCTTTATACCCTAAGGGGGTATGGGTAAACAATCCACAGATCGATCAGCGGCACATGTTTCTGATGAAGACCGTGCACGCAATCTCGCCCGCCTCAAGCGGATCGAGGGGCAGGTGCGCGGCATCGCACAGATGGTCGAGCAGGACCGCTACTGCGTGGACATCCTCACGCAGATCGCCGCCGTCCAGTCGGCGATGCGGTCGGTTGGCAAGGAACTCCTTCGGCACCACCTCAAGCACTGTGTTGCCGATGCCGCCAAGCTCGGCAAGGCCGAGTTCGAGCAGGCGAGCGATGAGCTGATCGAGCTGTTGTACAAGAACGCGAGGTAGACCAGGTGACAACTCAGTCCGCGACACTCCGAATCAGCGGTATGCACTGCGGCGGCTGCGCGAGCAAGATCAGCGCCTCGCTGCTCAAGCTCGACGGCATCGAATCCGCTGATGTGTCGCCCCAGCGGGGGGAGGCTGTCATCCTGGGCAGCCCGCTCCCCGATGACGAAAATCTGAGAGACGCCGTTGCATCAGCCGGTGACTATGCGCTGACATCCGTGGATGAGGCAGAACCAGCGGCCGCCGCGTCCGAACCGTCGACTCATCAACATCATGCGATGGTTGACGAGCAACCCAACGAGAGCCTCTATCCGCTCTTCCTGATCGTCGGCTTCATCGCTGGTGTCACGCTGCTCGTCGCCGTCAGCACCGGCGACTGGTCCGCCGAGGCCCTCATGCGGCACTTCATGGCCGGCTTCTTCATCGTCTTCTCGTTCTTCAAGCTCCTCGACCCACCGGGCTTCGTCTCTGCCTACCGCGGCTATGACCTCATCGCCCGCAAGGTCCCCGCGTGGGGCTGGGCGTACCCCTTCGTCGAACTCGCCCTCGGCGTTGCCTATTTACTCGCTTGGGTTCCCATCGGGACAAACGCCGTCACGCTCGTACTCATGCTCGTCGGCGCGGCCGGTGTGCTCAAGGCCCTGCTCGACAAGCGAGCCATCCGCTGCGCCTGCCTCGGTACCGCCCTCAATCTGCCCATGACCAAGGTCACGCTTGTGGAAGATCTGATCATGGCCGCAATGGCCGCAGTCATGCTCGTCCTATTGCTAGCCGCATAGTGCCGGATCTCAAAACTAGGGCAGAAAAGGGCAGTGGGGTCAACGAAGAAACCCCGCTGCTCGTAAACCACTTTAAATACAGTGCTCCAAGCAACGCGGTCTCAATGAAGCGGAGAGGGGGGGCTGATCTGCGATGGTCCAGCGGACGGGCTCAGATCGCAGATAATTGCCATAACACAAGCTTCAGCAGAGCCTTAGCTCCGCCTTTATATTCCGGCTCAAACACGTGTTTTGCCAGCTTTGAACTCCGGGAGTAGGGCAGTTGCCATCATGCCTTTGTGTATCGCACGTCACGCCTTGACCAACGAATTGGCTACCATCGGCGACGGTCGATGATAGCGCGGGAATGAAATCTGACCGACATCAAGGATACCGGTGCCGCCGCAACACGTTCGACTTCTTCAACAAACTGAAGGCTCTCCTCAGTGAGTTGTTCGACCCGGTTCGCTTCCCGGTTCTCAATCGACAAATAGTCCATGAATGTCAGTGCGATGTCCGTGGGTGCGTTTAGCGATGCCGATCGCCGCAATTGAGCCCAATCGAACTCCGCAACACGTCGATCGCGCTTCGTCGTGGATGTCTTTTCCACCCGCTGAAGTTCGTCGATCGGAACACCAGACCGTTCAGCTACGGTGTTCCATTTGATTTCCCGCGACATTGGACCGGAGGTCCCGCCTTCCGGGCTCTGAACACGAATCGGGTATGTGCGGCACACCATAAGGACTTTGCGAACCCGACTGGGTGAAATGCCAGCGTCGGCAAGGCAACCAGCGACAGTTGTGTCGCGAGAAGTCACATACGGGTACTGTCCATGAAAAAGACTCAGCCCAGTCCCTTGAGTTCCTTCAAGCATCACCGCTCGATTCCGTCCGAATGCCTCGTCGAGAACATCGCGCACCGGTCGAACAAACGGCTTGAGTTCATCCACATTGGCTGCGATAGAGATCGAATCGCTGGATCGACTCCTGTCGAGAATGCGGCGAGCTGTTGCCACGCCCACGCCTTGACCAGTTGATCCCATGCTGCTTGTAAAGTGGTTCTCTTCCGCAATATCGTCATCGCTTATGACCATGGCGTGCGGGTCAATCGCGAGACGATCCGCCTCAACCTCACAATCAGCGATTTCGCGGAGAAGGGTCTCGACACGGATAACCGCACCCGCACCGAGTGCAAGCCCCGCACCAGCGTTCTTGCGAGTACCACTAGGGAGGTGGTGAAATGTGTATGGATCTGGCTCTTCCCACACGGTGTGCCCAGCGTTTGGTCCACCTACTCGAACAAGTAGGTCATATTCTGGTGCCATGTACGCCGCAACTTGTCCTTTGCCTTCGCTGCCATACTGACCGCCGACGATGACATCGACCATTCGCGAGTATGTTCTTCCAAACACGCCGACGTGACTGGCAGCACGCAGAAGGACATCTTGCTCTGTGCATCGTTCGGTTGAAATGACGACATCCGCATATTGTCGTAGCTCGGCTACTTGCCGTTCTGTTTCGTTCTCCATGACCTTGTTGTAGTCATCGAGTTCTTGGAGATTCGCGTCGCCACGCAGTTGGTACCGCTTTGCAAGCTCAGACCGCTGTGCTTCAAGGTGGATGTGGATTACGCCAGCCCCATAGCCCTCTCGGATGGCAGTGATCTGACCCAGAATTCGGACGGCATCCAACACAACCAGTTGGTCTCCGTCATCTTTGAGAGCTGCCAATCGCTCATGAAGCGCGTTTCGCACCCACGCGCCGTTCGTCTTTGCATCGAGAGCTTCTCCTGCTTCTTGCATCGCCGAACGTTCGTTTGGGATGTCTGGATCCAATGCCCGAAGGCACTCCCGCGTCTTGATGTGAAAGGCACCGTAGCGATCCGACAACATCGTCGCCAGCGTGGTCTTGCCCGCACAAACCTGGCCCGACAGCAAGATAATACGTTGACGCAAGTCAAACCCCTCACGGCAGGTCGTAAACAGTTACCGATGTCCCATTACGAACCAGCGTGTTGTCAATCAGTTCAGACACAGCGTCCCAGCTCCCCCCCGCTTGGCCGCATCCAATTCGAGGCATGTGAACTGTTGCACTCGTTGCAGCTGCACGCTCTTGTACAGTGTGCAAGCAAGTCTCCATCGCTGGGTAGCTAATGCGAGGCTCTGAGGATTTACCATATCCTCGTTGTGCCACCATGCTCGCCAAAGTCAAGTGGTGCTCACCACCGTAGAAATGCGTACAGCCGAGTTGGTGATGTTCTGAATCCTCTGCCCATGCTCGGAAGTCGATCTGCGCTTGTGGGTAGCGAATGGCAGCTTGCTTAGCGAATCCTCCGCCCCATGTCTTTGATCGATCGTTCACGACATGGACGATGATTCGAGCTCCGTCGCCTCGGGGATCCAGGGCATCCCCTTTGAGGTAGCGAATCGAACCCTCGTCGACATCGTCGCCGTCAGCGTGCGCCGCGATCCCAATGACACGCGGGTATGTTGCTCGCGGGTACGGCGGTACGCCTACGCATTCCAGCTGCAAACGCTCACCCCCCGGCCAGCTCTCAGCCCCCTTTGCCGTGAAGCCGATGGCAGTACACTCGGCTACAAGAGTCGAATCATTCAGGTACGACCCAAGCGGGAGGATGCCGCTCCATGAACTCGATGCAACCGCGTAGTCG
>CAXBOF010000043.1:0-9265 GCA_963977205.1 uncultured Phycisphaera sp.
CTTCACCTCCGCCACCGGCCCGAACGCGCCCGATGCCGGCGCGTTCCCAGCCCAGTTGCCCGGCTCCTGGGTCAGCCCGAGTGTCACCGAGACCACGGGCACCGCTTTCGTCACGAGCACGGGCAACATCTACTCGTTTACCACGCAGCTCGCCTTCGAGGTTGTCGTCCCCTCAGAGCCCATCGAGGGGGGCACGACGACCGTGCTCCTTCAGACACGCACGCAGGGACGCGAGGTCGATCACGCGACGCTCTTCTGCAACGGCCAGCCCCCGGTTGAGTACGTCGAGCATTACCGCTTTACGCTCGGACCCAAGGATGTCCTGGGTGGCGATCTCGTCGATGCGCTCTGGCGCTTCGAGGTGCCCGCGACCGGCACGGTGACGATCACCTTCGATGGGACTGACCTCTCGATGAGCCTGGACAGACTCGAAGTCGATACGTTCAGCACAGAAGGCTCGGCGTGCCTTGCCGACGTCAACGGCGACGGCTCGGTGACGCCCGCGGACTTCTCGGCCTGGGTCGCGGCATTCAACACGCAGGCGGCCGGCTGCGATCAGAACGGCGACGGCGCGTGTTCGCCTGCGGATTTCTCGGCCTGGGTCTCCAACTTCAACGCGGGGTGCTGATCCGATGAAGCGTCGCGGGTCCGGATTCACTCTGATCGAGCTCTTGGTGGTCATCGCGATCATCGCGCTCTTGATCGGCATCCTGCTGCCCGCGCTTGGCAAGGCCAAGCAGCAGGCGCGTAAGTGCATTGAGCTTGCTGCGTCGCGCACGCTTGTGCAGTCGCTGCACGCAAGGGCCAACGATTACAACGACGGTCTGCTGCGTGGTGGGTACGACAGCATCGAGGCGGCCAAGCTGGATGTGCTGGACGAGTTCGGTCGTCCGATCGGTTTCGGCGAGGTGAAGAAGCGGTATCCGTACCGTCTGGCGCCGTACTTTGAGTACGTCTGGGCGGGCACCACGCATGTCAACAGCCGGGCGAGCCTGCTGCGTGAGCGTGAAGCGGTTCTGAACAACGGCGGCTTCCTCGGCAACGAGTTCGAGAGCTGGGCGTACGAGGTCAGCGTGTTCCCGTCGTTCGGGTACAACGGGCTCTACGTCGGCGGCACGAACAACACGACGGCGGCGCTCAAGCGTGACGTGTTCGACAAGGGCCGCTATACACGCAGGCTGGGCGATGCGCTGATGCCCAGCGAATTGATCGCTTTCAGTTCTGCCTTCGGCACGCATGGCGTCGCGTTCGGTGGAACGGGCGAGGATGTGCAGGGGTACTTTGCGGTGACGCCGCCGCCTCTGGATCTTGAGTGGGACGAGAACACACGGGCCGACGAGTGGGGGCACTCTGACCCTCGTTACGGCCAGAAGGCTGTGGTCGGTTTCCTCGACGGGCACGTTGGATTGCTGACGGCTGAGGAGCTCAAGGACCGGCGACTCTGGTCGGATTACGCGCGGCGCCGCGGCGATGCCCAGTGGGACCCGGCAACGTCGGCGCGGTGACGCACACTCTCTCTTGTCGAGCCCGACGCGCGAGCGAGGGTCTTCAGAGAAACATAAACCAATCCTCGCTTGCGCTTCGGGCTCGTCGAAGACTCAGATGATTTCGCCGTTCCAAGCGCGGGTGAGTTCCGAGACAGGGATCGCATCGTCATTGATCTGCATCGTACCGCTGTCGTCGGTAAACCCGATGCGTGTCCAAGTGATGCCGTGAGCTTCGAGTAGATCGAGAATCTTGATTTCTTCGATGACTTCGATGATGTAGCCGTGGGGAGATTCGGAGAACCAGCGTGCGGCACCCGCATAGCCAGAGAAACCAATCGTGCCTTTAGCGCCGATGAGCATCTCGGCGATAGCGACGGCGACGCCACCATCTGAGACGTCGTGGGCGGCCGAGATGTAGCCCAGCTTGATCGCCTCTGCGATGGCGCGGGCCACGCGCGGGCCGGCTTCGAGATCGACCTCGGGGATCGCGTCCTCGGCGTCACCCGGCACGCCGAACTGCTGGGCGTAGTGCGATGCACCCAGGCGTTGCCACTGCTCGTTTGATTTGGGCTCGACGATCAGGACGCTGCCGCCCGTGCCCTTGAAGTCGCTCGTCACGCAGGTGTTGATGTCGTCGACGATGGCCATGCCCGTGATGAGGAGCGTGGGGGGGATCTCGATGGTCTTGCCGTCTTTGGTGGTGAACTGGTTGTTGAGCGAGTCCTTGCCGGAGACGAAGGGTGTTTTGTACGCCTTGCCGCCGTCGTAGCAGCCCTCGGCGGCTCGGACGAGCGAGGCGAGGTTCTCGGGTTTCTTGCAACTGGGCCAGCAGAAGTTGTCGAGGATCGCGGGGTCGCCGATGTTGGTCGCGAGGCCGCACCCGATGGCAAGGCCCTTGCCCGAGCCGGGCACGGGTTCGATGACAGCCGCGTCGCCCGGTCCGATGCCGCCCGGTCCGACGAGGGGCTTGAGGATGACGTTGCCCTGCACCTCGTGGTCGTACTGGCGGATGATCGCGCGCTTGCTGGCGATGTTGGGGTGAGCCAGGAGTTTGAGAAGGGCGTCTTTGATGGAGGGCGAGGACGAAGAGCCCCTCTCCCCAGCCCTCTCCCCGGCGGGGAGAGGGGGCGTCCACTTTGCGGTGCGTGTGGGTGTCGGGATGCCGTCGTGCAGGAAGGGCATGGGCATGCGGCCGACTTGGGTGTTGAGGAAGTTGAGGACGAGCTCGGGTTCTTTGGTGTCGTTGAACTGGCCGAATTCGCCCAGCACCGCAAGCTCGACGTGCTCCTCGTCGCAGATGGCTTGGAACTTGGCGAGGTTCTCTTTGGGCACGCTGAAGACCATGCGTTCCTGGGCTTCACTGATCCAGATCTCGGAGTAGGTCAGGCCCGCGTACTTGAGCGGGGCCATGTCGAGCTGGACGGTTGCGCCGACTTTCTCGCCCATCTCGCCGACGGCGGAGCTGAATCCGCCCGCGCCGCAGTCGGTGACAGCGGTAAAGAGCGGCCCGCCCGCGTGGTCGCGGGCGCGGAGCGTGGCGTCGAGGACGCGCTTCTCTTCGATCGCGTTGCCGATCTGGACGGCGTGGCTGAACTCGTCGGCGTGGGTGTCGGTGAGCTCGGCGGAGCTGAACGTTGCGCCGTGGATGCCGTCGCGTCCGGTGCGCCCGCCGAGGGCGACGATGAGGTCGCCCGGCTTGGCGTCGCCTTCGATGAGTTCGCGGGGCATGACGCCCACGCAGCCACAGAAAACGAGGGGGTTGCCGACGTATCGCTCATCGAACCAGACTGTGCCGTTGATGGTGGGGATGCCCATGCGGTTGCCGTAGTCGCGCACGCCCGCGACGACCTGCTTGAGGACGCGGTCGGGCGGGAGGCAGCCGGCCGGCACGTTCTGCATGTCGGCCGGGCCGACGCAGAAGACGTCGGTGCTGGCGATGGGCTTGGCTGCAAGGCCCGTGCCCATGATGTCGCGGATGCAGCCGCCGATACCCGTGGCGGCCCCGCCGTAGGGCTCGATTGCGGAGGGGTGGTTGTGCGTCTCGACCTTGATGCACACGGCGTGGTCGTCGTCGAAGGCGATGATGCCCGCGTTGTCGACGAAGACCGAGAGCGTCCAGTCGATGCCCTCTTCGATCAGCTCGAAAGTTGCAGCGGCGACGGTGGATTTGAGAAGGTTATTGATCGTCACCGAGCCGTCGGCATTGACGGTGTGGCCCGGGCGGCCGGACCAGTCGATCGTGTCGACCTTGGGGCCCGTGTAGTGGATGTTGCTCTTGAGCGTCTTGTGGACGCAGTGCTCGCTCCAGGTCTGGGCGAGGGTTTCCAGCTCGATGTCCGTCGGCTCGCGGCCGAGCTCCTGGTACTTGGCGCGGATGGCCTGCATCTCGTGGAGATCGAGGAAGAGGTGCCCCTCGCGGCTGAGGACTTCGAGGGCGGCATCGTCGAGCGTGGTGATGGTGATGTGCTTGAGGTCAAAGGCGCGTTCGTGCCCGACGGGCAGCGCGTCCGGGTGGTATGAGCCGTCGTGGATGTGGTGGATGACGGTGTTTGCGAGCAGACGCTGGGCGAGGGTGTTGGCTTTGTCCTGCGTGATGCCAGCGAGTTCGTAGCGGCGGCCGGTCTGGACCTGCACTGCCACACCGATCATGGCGTGGATCGCTTTCTCGACCGACTGGGCGGCCGGGTCCATCACGCCCGGGAGGGGGTGGACTTCGACGACAGCGACATCGGGGCCGACGGGCGACTCGCTCAGCTCTTCGAGCACGGGCTCGAGCAGAAGTTCGGACTCGATTCTTTCGAGATCCATCGGTGTGATGGGGCCTTCAAGGAGGTAGACCTTGGCGGTGCGGGCGCCGGCGAGTGAGATGCCGATGGCCTCGGCTTCGCGGAGGAGGCGCTTCGCCTCCGGGTCGGGCGAGCCGTCGCGCTTGCGGACGACGATTCGGGTGACTCCGGGGCTCGATTGGGTCGTGGCGAGGGTATCGGACGTGGTCATGGGCGATGCTAGGGAAGCAGGCGGCGAAGGTCCGATGGGTGAGTGTGAAGACGTAGGCTTGTCCTGCTCCCTCTCCCCTCGGGGGAGAGCGTTGGGGTGAGGGGAGTGGACGATGGCGATCAGGTGAGATGATCGCGCAACCTTCTCCCCCGGAGGGGAGAAGGAGGAAGAGTTGAAAGGAACCTGATTCGTGACCGACGCCATGCCGACCGTCCATCTCTTTACCGACGGCGCCTGCTCGGGCAATCCCGGGCCGGGTGGCTGGGGGCTGATCCTGCGTCACCCGGCGACGGGCAAAGAGATCGAGCGGGCCGGGGCCGAGGCGAACACGACCAATAACCGCATGGAACTGATGGCGGTGATCGAGGGGCTTCGGCTTCTGACGAAGCCCACAATTGTGGAGCTGTATTCGGACTCGCAGTACGTGCTCAAGGGTTTGAAGGAATGGCTCGCGTCGTGGAAGCGGCGCGGGTGGAAGACGGCCGATAAGAAGCCGGTCAAGAACGTCGAGCTCTGGAAGACGCTCGACGAGCTGGCCCAGAAGCACGATGTGCGGATGCACTGGATCCGCGGTCACCAGGGGCATCCTGAGAACGAGCGGGCCGATAGCTTGGCAGTGAAGGCCCGAGAAGATCTCGTCAGGTCCCAATAGGGGCCGGGTCACCACCGATATCGAGGGACGACCGGCAGAGGTGTCTTAAGCGGCATGTCTGTGACGATCCCACAGGCTTGCGCATCGCCCCCGTCAACCGGGTCTGACGTTGTACCGATCTCTGGCAGGACGAGAGAACGAGACTTCTCGCCGGAGGACCACCCGTGGATCTGAAGCGCACACTACAGGCCGCCTTTGACGCAGACGCATCCGATATCCACCTCGTGGCGGGTCACCGCCCGATGATGCGTGTGCACCGCGTGATGACGGCGATGGAATTCGATGTCATCACACCCGAGGACGCCCGCAAGGTCCTCCAGCAGATGGTCGCCAGCGAGCTCGTCAAGGAGTTCGACAAGCACAAGGACCTGGACTTCTCGTACCAGGTCGACGGCATCGGCCGATACCGTGTCAACGCGCATATGCAGCGTGGCGTGATCGGCTTTGCCATGCGTGCGATCAAGACCGAGGTGCCGCCCCTGGCGAGCCTCGGGCTGCCCGACGTGATCGGCCGCCTGACCTACCTGCCCCGAGGCCTCGTGCTCGTCACGGGCGACACGGGCTCTGGTAAGACGACCACGCTGGCGGCGATGATCCAGACGATGAACCAGCGGTACCGCAAGCACATCATCACGCTTGAGGATCCGGTGGAATACGCGTTCGAGAGCGACAAGTCCGTCGTTGAGCAACGTGAGCTCGGTGCCGACATGCCGACCTTCGCTTCGGGTTTGAAGCACGCTCTGCGTCAGGACCCGGACATCGTGCTCGTCGGCGAGATGCGGGACCTCGAGACCATCTCCATGGCGATCACCGCGGCCGAGACGGGTCACCTCGTGCTCTCCACGCTTCACACGGTCAACGCCTCGCAGACGGTCGAGCGCATCATCGATATGTACCCCGCCAACCAGCAGAACCAGATCCGAGCGATGCTCGCCAACACGCTGCAGGCCGTGGTCAGCCAGACACTGTTCACGCGGATCGACAAGCCGGGCATGTGCCCGGGCTGCGAGATCCTTCTTTGCACGCCGGCCGTCCGCAACCTCATCCGTGAGGCCCGGACGTTCGAGATTCCCAACGTCATCGAGACGAGCCGGAACCTGGGCATGCAGAGCCTGGACAGCTCGATCGCGGAGCTGTACTTCAACGGCATGATCGGGCGCGACGATGCGATTGCTCAGTCCGCGTACCCGGACAAACTCGAGCGCGAACTGGCGGCCTGAGCCGCTACTGGGATCCCTGTCTGAGTCTTTGTTGTCGTAGAGCCCGAGGAGCAGCATGGCCAATTACAAATACTCAGTCCGCGACGCATCGGGCAAGGTGCAGAACGGCACCCTCAGCTCAGAGAGCCTCGAGGCGGCCGCCTCGATCCTCCGCGGGCAGGGGCTGCGCATCGTCAATGTTTCACCCGTGGTCAACGGCATCGACAAGGACAAGCTCTTTCAACGCCTCAGCGAGCTCAACGCGGGCAAGCCCAAGACCTCGCACATCCTCGACTTCACCACGCAGCTTGCGGTCATGATGCGAGCGGGCATCAACCTCCGCTCGGCGCTGGAGGGCATCGCCGACCAGACGAGCCACGCGACCTTCAAGAAGGTCGTCTACCAGATCAAGGCCGACGTCGAGGCCGGTAAGCAGTTCTCTGAGGGGCTTGCGCGGTATCCCAAGCTCTTCGGCAAGATGTACGTCAACATGGTCCGCGCCTCGGAGATGTCGGGCTCGTTCAGCGAGATGCTGGATCGGATCGCCGCGTACATCCAGCAGGAGATGGAAACACGCCGAATGGTGATCGGTGCCGCGATTTATCCCGCGGTCATCGGCACGATGGCCGTGGTCGTGACCGTGTTCCTGCTGACGTTCGTGCTGCCCAAGTTCTACGTTGTGTTTGAGGGCAAGGAAGATATCCTGCCCTGGGCCACGAAGTTCCTGATGGGCCTGAGTGACTTTGTTGTTTCGCAGAAGCTGTACCTGATTATCGGTGCGGTCGCGATCTTTGCCGGCGGCTTCGCGTTCGCCAAGACCGAGGTGGGCGGTTTCTTCGTCGACAAGATGAAGCTGCGCATCCCGGTGCTCAAGGGCATGTTCCGGGCGCTGTACATCTCGCGTTCGCTGCAGACCATGGGCCAGCTCATCAACGCGGGCGTGCCGATGCTGGACACGATCGCGATCACGGGTGATATCTCGGGCAACCGTCTCTACAAGGGGATGTGGAAGTCCGTGTACTCGAGCGTGAAGCAGGGTAAGAAGGTGACCGCGCCGCTGCGCAAAACGAAGCTGCTGCCGATGAGTGTGGTCCAGATGGTCGCCGCGGGCGAGGACTCTGGCAAGCTCGGCGAGGTGCTCGACGAGGTTTCCGAGTATTACCACAAGAGGTTGCGCGAGGCGATCAAGACGGTTACAGGACTGATCGAGCCCATCATGATCATCGTAATGGGTACAGTCGTTGGTTTCATCGCCATGGCGATCATCCTGCCGATCTTCAAGATGTCCGCGATCGTCAAGTAATGCGATGCTTGGTACGGGACAACCCACGGAGACGACGCCGATGGCTAGCAGAGCGCGGAAAACAATACGCGCATCACGAAGGCAAGGTGGCTTCACCCTGCTGGAGACGATGCTCACACTGGTGATCATTTCGATCGGTGTGGCCGCGGTCTTCGATTCGTACAGCGCCTTTACGATCGCCAACGAGTGGTCCAGCCGAACGGCGACCGCCGAGCTTCTGGCCAACGAGATCCGCGAGTTCACGCGTGAACTGCCCAGGCACGACCCGGTCACGGGTCTGAGTATCGGCGCCGGCGGGATTGTCTACGGCTGGGGTCTCGAGCCGGGCGAAGTCAATCCGACCGACATCGACGACATCGACGATCTCGACGGGCTGCGGTTCGTGTTCTCCGGCGCTGATCTTGCCAACGGCGAGATGCCCGGGCCGATCGATGCGGCGGGCAACGTGGTGAATCAGTACGTGCTGAACGGAACCGACCGCGCCAGCGGCGACGCCGTGCAGTTCGGCTGGGTGCAGACGATCTCGGTGTCGAAGGTCAACCCCTTCGATTACGCCGAGGAACTCGACGTGACGTTCAGCGAGGATCCTTCCGGTGACTTTAAAGGTCGCCGGGTGGACCAGTACCCGCTGCGGATCACCGTGTCGGTGGCCTACCAGGGCCTGTACGACGCTGAGCCGGACAACATCGCCACGATGAGCTGGATAGTGCCCTGATCGTATTTTGCGGTTTGGGTGAGTTTTCTGTTTTGGAGGAGAGGGACCGATGCGCACAACCCATGAGATCATGCAGGCCTCGGGCACGACCCAGGCCGGGGCGGGGGATTGGGCGAAGAAGTCCGGCCGAATCCGCCGGTTGTTGAAACTCCGTCGAAGGGGCGTGTCGAGCGTCCTTGCGATGATGATGGCGATCCTCGTGGGCGCACTTGCGGTCGCGATGGGCACCGTGACGCAGGGCAACCTGCGGAATTCTGCAACGCACCTGCACGTCATGCGGTCGATGCAGTCGGCCGAGACCGGCATGCGGATCGCCGAACTGCGCATCAAAGAAGCTTCGAGGCGATTTGTCGTTGAGCGGGGCGAGATCGATCAGACACTTGGCACGCGCCTCTGGCGCGGCACGTTCAGCGGCGGTGACGGCGAAGTTATTGTGATGCCGCCGATCTCTGGGCACGACGAGCCGGGCGATCCCTCGGGCATCGCTCAGGCGCTGGCCTACCGCCACGCGGCCGACACGAACACGGTCGAGGTCAACGGAATCGACGCGGTGATCATTGGCCCGGCGCCGACAGGCACCGATCTGACCGAGTATCAGGCCGAGGGCTGGGTCACCACGCCCGCCATCGCGCTGCGGGATTCGGTCGGCACGAACGATCTGCCCACGGCGTTCCAAATCACGTACGCGCCGCTGGCCAACGGCACGGACGTGCGTGTCTTTGTGACGGGCTATGACTACGACCCGACGCGTCCCGGTCGGCCTCTGACGCGCGTCATCAGCCAGGACTTTCGCATCCTCAAGAGCGTCAGCAGCGCCATCGTCAGCAACAGCCGCATCATGATCGGCAAGAACGTCCACATCGAGGGCGATGTCGGAAGCCGGTATACCGAAGTCGATCAGGAGAACGGCGA
>CAXBOF010000044.1:0-9256 GCA_963977205.1 uncultured Phycisphaera sp.
AGGACGATGGGCTGATCCAGTGGGCCGGTCATGGGCGACTGTAGTCGGGCGGGGCGGCAACAATGCGGGCATGACGAGTGACCGACGCGCCATCGCCGAGGCCGCCGCGGAAGCGGTGGCGGGCATATCCGAAGCCGACCTCAGAACCGTGAATGCGGTGGTGGGGTTCGATGGATTCGTCGACTCGATCATCCGCGTCGTTGACCAGCGCCACTCGATGCAGCCCGAGGACTTCCGCCCTGTTTCGACGATCACGGGCTTTGCGGACCGCTGCGCCGCGGCTGCGGGCAAGAGCACGAACATCGAACTGCACGTCGCCGAGCAGAGGTTCGGTGGCAACGGGCCGCTTCTGGCCGCGGCGATGGGGAGCCTGGGAGCATCGGTGACGTACATCGGCGCGGTTGGGACGGTCGACGACCCGGTAATGCTCAGCCCGGTCTATCAGCCGATGGCGGATCGGTGCAAACAGGTCTACCCGATCGCGCCGGCGGCCCAGACCGATGCGCTCGAGTTTGAGGATGGCAAGCTCATGCTCGGGAAAACGGCGAGTGTGCAGGCTGTTTCGTGGCAACTCATCAAGGACGTCATCGGGCTAGACACGGTGCGCCAGATCTACGAGGACGCGACGACGATCGGGATTGTCAATTGGGTGATGCTTCAGGGCGTCGAGGGCATCTGGCGCGGCCTGATCGACGACGTGCTGCCGGGACTCAGCAAGGACAATGAGCGCAGCATGTTTATCGATCTCTGCGACCCGGCCAAACGCACCGACGAGGACGTTCGCCGGGCGGCGGGGTATCTCACTGAGCTCTCTGGGTTCGTGCCCGTCACGCTCGGACTCAACCAGGCCGAGGCGGAGCGCATGGGGCGCGTGCTGGGTGTGGACATCTACGAGGGCCCGGGCAACCAGTCACTCGGCTCGGCGATGGAGCATGCGGCCTCGACAATCCGCGCCAAGCTCGGGCTTGCCTGCTGCGTCGTGCATCCGCGAGAGGGTGCCGCCGCTGCCGACGCGAAAGCGACGGCGTGGTTCGAGGGGCCATTTACGATCAAGCCGAAAATCTCGACCGGCGCGGGCGATCATTTCAACGGCGGGTTCGCGATGGCGCAGAATCTGGGGCTCGAACTGGCTCAGTGTCTGGCCGTTGGGTGCGCTGTCAGCGGGGCGTACGTGCGGGACGCCAGGAGCCCGGGCCGGGACCGGATCGTCGAGTTCCTGCGGGACTTGCCGCGATCTCAGGCTCGGTAATTGGTCGCCTACGATCGCCAGATGCATACCCCAGATCCGAGTTTGAACCTGGAGCAGGACCCCCGATACGTCGCCGGCGTGACCGGACGGGAGGGGCAAGAGAGCGGCATGGTGGTCAGCTTCAACCCGGCAACGGGCGAGCCGATCGCGGGCGTAAAGCTCGATTCCGCCGATTCTTACGAGCAGACGATTGTCGAGGCTCAGGAGGCCTTCAAGCGATGGCGCGCGGTGCCCGCGCCGGTGCGAGGCGAGGTCGTCCGGAATATCGCCCTTGAAATGCGCCGATTGCTCGTGCCTTTGGGTGAGCTTGAGAGCATGGAGGTCGGCAAGATCCGGGCCGAGGGCATTGGTGAAGTCCAGGAAACAATCGACATCGCGGATTACGCCGTGGGACTCTCACGGATGGCCGGCGGCAAGACGGTCCCCAGCGAACGCCCCATGCACCGCATGATGGAGCAGTGGCTGCCGCTGGGCGTCATCGGGTGCATCACAGCCTTCAACTTCCCCAACGCCGTCTGGGGCTGGAACGCGATGCTCGCCGCGATCTGCGGCAACGTGACGGTCTGGAAGCCCTCGCTCCTGGCGCCGCTGACCGCGATGGCGACCAACGCGATCGCCGACCGCGTGGCGACCGAGATGGGGCACCCGGGCGTGTTCCGCCTCGTGATCGGCACGGACGACGAGGTCGGTGAGCGCATGATCGCGGACAAGCGTCTGCCGCTCATCAGCGCCACCGGCAGCTGCAACATGGGCCGCCACGTCGGCCAGGTCGTCGCGGGCCGACTCGGGCGCTGCCTGCTCGAACTCGGCGGCAACAACGCGGTCATCGTTGACAAAGATGCCGACCTCGATCTGGCGGTCAAGTCCACGGTCTTCGGCTCGGTCGGCACCGCCGGTCAGCGCTGCACGACTTCACGCAGGCTCATCGCGCACAAGTCCATCGTCGACGAGATGGTGGGGCGGATGGTCAAGGCGTACCAGACGATCAAGATCGGCGACCCGCTGGCCGACGGCACGCTCGTCGGGCCTGTCATCGGTGAACGCACAGTCGAGGCATTCCTCAGCGCCGTCGAACAGGCCAAGGCCCAGGGCGGCGAGGTGCTCGCCGGCGGCAAGGTCGCCAAGCCCGCGGGCCTCGGCGGCACGTTCGTCGAGCCCACCATCATCCGCGCCCCGGCCTCCAACGACCTGCCCATCGCGATGGAAGAGACCTTCGCCCCGATCCTCTACGTCTTCACCTTCGACGACATCGAGGACGCGATCGCGATGCAGAACAGCGTCGACCAGGGCCTCTCCAGCGCGATCTTCTCGAGCAACGTCAACACGACCGAGCGGTTCCTCGCTGTCGACGGCTCGGGCAGCGATTGCGGATTGGCGTACGTCAACCTCGGCACCTCGGGCGCTGAGATCGGCGGGGCGTTCGGCGGCGAGAAAGACACGGGCGGCGGACGCGAGGCCGGCAGCGACAGCTGGAAGGCCTACATGCGTCGCCAGACGTGCACGATCAACTACGGCGGTGAGCTTCGGTTGGCACAGGGGATTCGCTTTGAGTGAGCAGCAAGTCGTCGATCATCTGGCAGAAGCCGCTGTCACCCCGATCCAGTCGGGCATGCTCGTGGGCCTCGGCACGGGCCGCACCGCCCGCCGGGGCGTCCGCGCCCTCGCCGAGCGTGTCCGGGCCGAGGGGTTCAAAGTCGACTGCGTCGCCTCCAGCGAGGGGACCGAGCAACTCGCACGCGAACTTGAACTGCGTGTCGTCGACTTCGCGCTTGTCGAAGAAGTCGATTACCTCTTCGACGGCGCCGACGAGGTCGACAGCCAGCTCCGCATGCTCAAAGGCTCGGGCGGCGCGATGACCCGCGAACGCATCGTTGCCTGGGCCAGCAAGCGCCGCGTCTACATGGTCGACGGCCACAAAATGGTCGAAAACCTCGGCACAAACGCCACGCTCCCCGTCGCGGTCATGGCCTACGGCCTGGCCAGCACGCGTGCATCACTGCGATCGGTCGGGCTCAATGGTGTCTGCCGCCGAACGATGGACGGCGATATGTTCATCACCGACAACGGCAACCTGATCCTCGACGTGCCCCTGACACCCGATCACTGCCTCGAAGAGCTGGCCGCCCATCTCAACGACATCCCCGGCGTCATCGATCACGGGCTCTTCCTGGGCGAAGCCGACGAGATCCTCATCGATCGCAACGGCAAGATCGATCGCATGATGCGTCAGGACTGATCGCGTGAGCGACTGGAAACGCAGAGCGCTTGAGGCATGCCCAGAAATCCGCGAGGATCTGGAAGCGACGCAGAGCTGTATGTCTGCGTGGTTCGAGTTGCTGCCAATGGTTCGTCAATACGAGCGTGAAGAGGATAATGCGAAATCGCTTCCCATCTATAGCTTCGCACGTTGGTGTTGGGATCAACCGGCTCATCAGAACGCTGTTGCCGTAGCGTTCTATGAGCATCTTGTAGACGATGTATCAACACTTGCGGTTCTGCCACAGCGACTAAGCACTCCAAAGCTATTTGCAGCTTTGATACCGCTCTTTGAACAGCGAATCTCGAAGAAGAAGCTCACAGCTTTACTTACAGAGTATGACAAGGCTCACAAGACCCAGTTTGCCCGAAATCGGTCTTGACAGCTCGAAAGCAAGATCGGCCGCATGATCCGTCAGGACTGATCGCCGAGTCGTTTCTCGAAAAGCATGTCGTTCTCTGATGCATGGAAGCCGCAGGCTTTGTGCGCAGGCGGTGAGTCTGGGTAGTCCTCGTTGGTATCCGAAGTGAGCAGAATTGCGTTGCGAGAGCGAGCCCAGCATTCACAGGCCTTGATGAGTGCCCGCCCTGCCCCCGAGTGGCGCATTCCAGGGAACACGAACCACGATTCAACGTGGCATCGTTTCTGACCCATATCGCTCACTTCAACGAACCCGGCAGTTTGCTCATTCATCAGAGCTATGAAAGCTCCGTGGGATCGCTCTGCTATCGTTCCATCAATAAAATATGAATCGATCTCGTTTTTGATGACAGAAGACGGCTCGTCCGGGTAAAGCTCGAGACGCATCGAGAGCCAATCGCTCAGATCAGCGGGTGCAATGGGCCTGACTTCAACCACAGGGTTGTCCCGAATAATGCCTTACTGCCCCTGAGCTTTCGAGTACCCCGGCTTGCCGTCATACTCCTTGAGCGGCTGGAAGTCGGTGACGTTGAACTTCTCGGCGACCTTCTCAAGCAACCAGATCGCGGGCATCTGGCTCATCCGCCCGATCATCGACGTATCGATGATTTCGAAACGCACGCGGTAGTAATCGACGATCTCCGTGTAGACCGAGCCTGTCGGCCAGACCTGCGTGCCGCGGTTTGAGATCAGCGTCAGCTTGAAGGGTGAACTCGCGGCAACGAGATTGAGCTTTTCGGCCAGATCATGCGGAGCCAGCAGTGTGTCGAGATAGATATCGCACCCGCAATACGAGCTCTGCGAGGTCTCGAAAGTGCGGATGAGCTTGTTGACGCGAGGGCGCTCGGGCGGCGTGAAATCGGGTCTGTCGCTGTCGGGCACCGTTCGAACGTAATCTTGGCTCGGGAGCTTGCCGAGGTTGTCGGCAATAGCACGTCCGAACTCGGCGGTGCCGACCGGCTCCTTCTCGCCCTTGACATCACCCGTGTGCACGCCCGACTCGAGCGTGTAGAGCAGCGCGTTCTCGATCGTGGCGGCCTGCTTCTGCATGCCGATGTGACGCAGCAGGATCAGGCCCGAGCAACAGGCTCGTCGGATTGGCCTTGTTCTGCCCGGCAATATCGGGCGCTGTGCCGTGAACCGCCTCGAAGATCGAGACCTTGTCACCGATGTTCGCCGAGGGCGCAAAGCCCAAACCGCCGACGAGGCCCGCAGCGAGATCAGACACGATGTCGCCCTGCAGATTGGGCAGCACAACCATCTGGTACTGCTGGGGCTTGAGGACAAGGTTCATGCAGAGCGCGTCGATGATGACGTCGTCGGCCTGTATCTCCGGGTAATTGCGAGCGATGTGACGGAACCGATCCAGGAACAGGCCGTCGGTCATTTTCATGATATTGGCTTTGTGCCCGCATGTGACGCGGTCGATGCCGAAGGCCTTGGCTGTCTTGAACGCATAGGACGAGATCTGGTCGCACCCCGGCGCGGAGATAAGCCGCTTGCACTCGACGACGTCATTTGAAAGTCGGTGCTCGATACCGCCGTAGGTGTCTTCGATATTCTCGCGGACAACATAGAAATCCACAGGCACGCCGGCCTGTGAGTAAACGGTCTCGACGCCCGGCAAACTCTGGAAGTGTCGCAGGTTGGCAAACGCGCCCAGCGTCTTGCGGAGCGTGACGTTGATCGACTTGCCGCCACCACCGATGGGTGTGCCCATGGGGCCTTTGTAGAGCAGCCCGAGGCGCTCGACGGTATCGATGGCTGCGTCGGTCATGCCTCGGCTGTCACCCGCGTCGAAGACGCGTGAGCCCATCTCGACAGGCACGAACTCGAGATGCTCAAGACAACCGGCCGCCTCGAAAACGGTCAGGCAGGCCTGTGTGATCTCGGGACCGATGCCGTCGCCCTCGGCGAGCGCAATCTGGAGCTTATCGGACATTTGGAGCCTCTCTCGGGGGTTTGCGGTTGTATGCAGCGAACCATAGCCCGCGCGTGCCTCAGCGGTCCGCTGAGGCACGGCCGAGTCGGTCCCTCACCGCATCCCAGATCGGTCCGATTCCATCGGGTCTTTCGACCAGAATCAGATCCCCGCCCATCGCGTCCGCCTCTCGCAGAGCCGCGTAGAGACGCCTGGCATATGTGGGGGCATCGGCGGGCATCGGGATCGTGCCCGGGCGGTTCGTGGGCGAGATCGAAAGCAGGGCTGCTCTTGGATGCTTGGCGAGCATCGAGGCAACGTCACTGGCGTCGACCACCCGCGTCAGGGTGCGGGGGGCGTAGTGCCTCGTCAGCATGCCCGGCGAGGGCAGCGGATCGCTCGCATTCTCTTCCGAAGTCTCAACGACCGGCACAACGCGTTCAATCTCGCCCCGCCCGATGACACCCAGCCGAAGGATGCTCACGGAATCGTGCTCCACGCGGACGACGGTTGACTCGATGCCCCGCTCGCACGGTCCGCCGTCGAGAACGGGCACTCGCTCACCGAGCGACTCGGCAACATGAGCCGCGGCGGTGGGGGAGATCGAGCCAGAAGCGTTCGCGCTGGGTCCCACGACCGGGCCGCCGAAGGCCTCGATAAGCTGGCGCGCCATCTCGTGCGCCGGCATGCGGATCGCGACAGTCTCGCCGCCGCCCGTCACGCGATCCGGCACACGCTCATTCTTCGGGACAACGATCGTCATCGGACCGGGCCAGAAAGCCTGCGCCAGCTTGTCCGCCGTTTCGGGCCACTGACTGGCAACGCTTTTTGCCATCTCGATCGACGACACATGCACAATCAGCGGGTTGTTGGAGGGTCTGACCTTGAGCGCATAGACCTTGGCGACCGCGTCAGCGCTCAAAGCATCGGCGCCGAGGCCGTACACCGTCTCCGTCGGGAACGCGACCACGCCGCCCTCAGCGAGAATCCCGGCGGCGGCCTGGATGTCGCGGATGATCACGGCTTACTCGTCGGCGGTCTCGGGCACCACGAACTTGATGCCGTTGCGCTCAAGTGTGCGACCGATCGAAGCATACAGACGGCTGATGGCGATGTTGTAGTTCACCAGCGCCTGGATCTCTTCGCCCTCGGCCAGCGCCAGCGCCTGCTGACGGCTGAGCCACTGATCGAGGTTGAACGCCGAGTACCCGCCGCTGGTCTCGATCACGACTTCAAACGCACGCAGATTCTCAGTCGCAGCCACGCGCGAAGCGCGGGTCTGAGCGATGAGCTTGTAGCCGGCGACCGTATCACGCAGGGCGTTCTTCACCTCGAGCACGACCTGCTGGACCGTGTTCTGGAACGAGGTCACCGCCTGGATGTTCTCGAGCTGACGCTGGCGCAGCTGCGCGTTGGCGGCCCGGTTGCCGATCGGGTACTCGTACGAAAGCCCGATGACGTAATCGACGAAGCTGCCCTCCCAGACGTCGCTGTACGCGTCCTCGGCGTCTTCATCGAGAGCGGCAAAGCGGGCCGAGATCTCAAGGTCGAGCCTGGGCAGCAGCTGGTTGCGTGCGACCTGCTTGCGGATCGTCGAGTCGTCGATCGACAGCAGCGCCCGCGAAATCTCGGGCCGCTCGGTCAGAGCCGTGGTCACCGCGTCAACAAGGCTGAACCGGATCGGCTCATCGATGGCGATGTCCGCCGGCAAGAGCAGCACCTCCGAGCCGATCGTCAGCTCGGGGTCGTTGATCAGCACCTTGAGCGAGTCGCTGGCCGACCGCAGATTCCGCTGGGCGCGGATCACCTGGGCCTTGCGGCTTTCGACCTCGGCCTTGGCGTCGGCGACCTGCGCCTGCGTCGCGTCGAGCTTCTCCCGCTCGATGATCTTGTTTCGGACAGCCTCGCCGCGCTCGAGCAGTCGCTGCTGGATAAGCAGGTTCTGGTGCGCCTGCACAAGACTCCAGTACGCCTCCTCGGTCTGGCTCAGCGTGCGGATCACGCTCATCTCAAGCGTGGCAACCTCGTCACGCTCGGCGTTCTCGGCGATCCGCACCTGCGAGAGCGCGTAGTCCGAGCCCGCGTTGCGGAGCAGGGGCTGCGTCAGCTGCGCGCCAACGGTCACGGTGTTGGCAGGGTTCGGGTTGACGGTCAGGCCGGGCGTATCGTTGTCCGCGTTGGTCCACGACGTATCGAGCGTGAACGAGCCGCCGCTGGTCAGACGCCGCCGCACACCCGTGGTCAGATCGCTCTGTTTGAATACGTCCGCAGCCGTCCCAAAGAAGGTCGTGCTCGTGCGGGGCCGGTCGATCGACTGGTACTGCCCGTTGACGAAGAACGTCCAATCGAAGTTGGCCTCGGCTGCAACAAGCTGGCTCTCCGAGATCGCCGGGCGGAGCCGGTCGAACTGAAGCTGCGAGTTCCGCTCGGCCGACGATCGGACCGCCCGCTCAAGGCTGATGGCCACCATCCGCTGCTTGGCGCCAAGCAGGTCATCGTCCATAGGGAACTCGCCCCGCCCGTAGGACTCCGGGCCGCCCATCTCGCGGAGCTGGCTCATCCGGGCCTCGGGGATGCCCAGGCTCTCGACCGAGTCCTGCCGATCGGTCAGCAGATACTCGGGCGAACGCTCCGCCTCGACCATCTCCCGGCGGACAGCGTCGATCACCGAGCGGGTCAGCACGCTCCGGTCGCGTTCAACGATCGGTCCGGTACACCCCGAGAGGGCAAATCCTGCGCAAACGACAGGCAGAAGACGCACAATCGCGGGAGAAAGTTTCGCTTGGTCCATCGGGGAAAGATCCTTTGTGCCATTAGCTCCCGGTTTCCGGCTGTCAGCCTCGTCCCGGTGACGTAGACTATGCCCCCCGGCACCTCTTTGCCGCAACCTTCGGCTTCTGGGTGGGTGGAACCGGGTGAGATTTCAGACACGAGGAGCGTGCACATATGGCTAGCAAGTGGATCGGTGGCGTGGTCGCCCTTGTCGCGACACTCGGACTGCCCCAGACGGGATTTGTCTCTGCCGCATCGGCGCAGGTGTCCTCGCAGGTGAGCGAGATCGACCCGCAGCACATGCTTGTCACCGATCAGCGGGCCATGATCCGCTGCGGAGCGGGCACAGCCTACTACCCGGTCGCCGAACTCCGCGCCGGCACCATCCTCGTCATGGACGGCGAAACCTCCAGTGGCTGGGCACGCGTGGCCTACCCCAAATCCGCCGCCGCGCTCGTCCGCACCGAATACGCCCAGATCTCGGGAGATGGCAAATCGCTCACACTCTCACGCGATGACAACCTTGTGGCGTACAACGCCCTGGCCGGCGCTCGCGGCAGCTGGAGCAAGCTGCTCTCCGAGCCCGCCCCGCGCGGCACAGAGTTCACCGTCATCGGCGAAGCCGTCAACGATCTCT
>CAXBOF010000045.1:0-9246 GCA_963977205.1 uncultured Phycisphaera sp.
CCGCGATTGGGTTGGTTGAGCCCTTGGGGAGCGTGTTCACCCCGCCGTAGGACCAGCGGGCCCGCCTGTAGGCCTCTGGCTGGCGGTCGGCGGCCGGAAAAGTCCGCTCGGCATCGGTGTAGAGCGTGAACCCGAGCCCGATCTGGCGGAGATTCGACAGGCTCTTGATCGATTGGGCGCTCGTTTTCGCCTTGGCGGCCACGGGCACGATGATGCCCATCAGGACCCCGATGATCGCGATCACGACCAGGAGTTCGATGAGTGTGAAGGCTCGGCCTCGGCTCGGCCCCGGCCGCTGATAAGAGGGTGGAATGGTCTCGTTCATACCCCCCGATTTCGGATGGCTCGAACCGGGGGGAGAGACCAACACCCGTAGCCCGCCCCACTTTCCCAGACCGGAACCTCGGCATCCCGCTCAACCGCGACCCTCGATCCGCAACGCCACTTTTTCGCGCCGATCCGCTTGCAACCACAATCCGACCACCCGCGTCCGAATCGGGCCGGCAGACCCCTCGCAGGCCCGAGAACGCGGGTGTACCATCGCTCACCTATCCCTATCCAGGAGCCCGCGATGAAGATCCACGAATACCAGGCCCGTGAACTCCTCCAGAACGCCGGCGTCCCCGTCCCCGCGGGCACGCTTCTCGAATCTGTCGAGGCCGCTGCGGGCATCTATAAGGACATCGCGGGCCAGTCGGGCACGAGCCTTGCCGTCATCAAGGCGCAGGTCCACGCGGGCGGGCGGGGCAAGGCGGGCTTCGTCAAGCTCGTGCGCTCACCCGAGGAAACCACCGAGGCCGCACGCTTCATGCTCAGCAACAAGATGGTCAGCAACCAGACCGGGCCCGAGGGACTCGAGGTCAAGAAGCTGCTCGTCGCTGCGGGCGTGGACATCGCGCACGAGTACTACCTCGCCATCACGGTCGATCGCACGCGTCGGCGGAACATCCTGATCGCTTCGCGCGAGGGCGGCGTGGAGATCGAGAAGGTCGCTGAGGAAAATCCCGACGCGATCATCAAGGAAGAGCTGCCCCCGCTGCTCGGTCTTCAGCCGTTCGCGGCGCGCAATATCGCGTTCCAGCTCGGCTTCACGGGCAAGCAGGTGAATCAGGCGGTCAAGGTCATGACCAACCTGGCCAAGCTGTTCGTTGAGAAGGACTGCTCGCTGGCGGAGATCAACCCGCTCATCGTGACACCCCCCACCGATGCGCACCCCGACGGCGAGGTGCTCGCCATTGATGCCAAGTTCAACTTTGACGACAACGGCCTGTTCCGCCACAAGGACATCCAGGCGCTCTTCGACCCGAGCGAGGAGAACCCGGCCGAGATGCGCGCCAGCCGAATGGGCCTGAGCTACATCGCGCTTGACGGCAACATCGGGTGCCTCGTCAACGGCGCGGGCCTTGCCATGGCGACCATGGACACCATCAAACTCCACGGCGGGGAGCCGGCCAACTTCCTCGACGTCGGCGGCGGCGCGAGCGAGGAAGCCGTCACCGAGGCCTTCAGCATCATCCTGTCCGACGCGGCGGTGAAGGGGATCATGGTCAACATCTTCGGCGGGATCATGGACTGCGCCGTGATCGCCCAGGGCATCGTCAACGCGGCCAAGAGCATCGGCTTCAAGGTGCCGCTGGTGGTGAGGCTCGAGGGCACGAACGTGGAGGCGGGCCGCGAGATCCTCAAGAAGGCCGCGGCGGATCTGCCGACGCTTCAGGCGGGGAGTGATCTTGGCGATGCGGCGGCGAAGGTTGTGAAGGCGGTGGGTTAAATTCTATTTGTCGTAAACAGTTATCTTAGCGCCGTTTGGTAACCATTCTTGGCCATATGTGCCATACCACCATATTGGCCTTTTCTCCATTGTCGCGAGAGTTTCCATACCAGGAGTTCGCAACCTCCAAATCGCAATATACTTGAAATTCTTCGGAAATCGAGTTGAACGATGCTTTGAAGTAAAAGGCTTAGAGTATCGTATTGACTTTGGCGTTCTTAACCACCCGATTTCGAAAACAACTTGTCTTCCCCAAGCCTCAACACGATTTAACGTTTTCTGCGAATTAGCAATTGCAAAAAAGTTTTCCGATATTTGCCACCACCTATCTTGCAATACAAGCTGCTCGTCAATTGGCATCTTGGCATGTCGATCGACATGACGCCGCTGCGTGCATACCTTGGATCCAACACGCAACAGCATCTATAATTGGTCCGACCCCTGGAACTAAATACCGATCAACACCTACCTGCGTCACTTCATTGACATTGATTATCTTCTTTAGAAGACCATATTTATTCGAATCGATTTCTTGATCAGAGAATAATGATAGATACTGCTTAATACCATCATCCGACATCTGCTTTAAGTTGCTGTCACAGACCGAATGAACTGGTAGCGTCAAAGGCAACCGATTATGCTGAACGTCAATTAGATTTAAGATAGATTCAGGGATTACGTGCTCGGTTTGTCTGACTGCATATTGCGGTTTCTTATGCCCTACTAATCGATGTCCACATAAATAACACAACCCATTTTTGGGTCCGCCCTTTGCTATTGAGTCTTTTTTACCGGACAAGCGGTAGGAAGCAACTTGAAATTCAGTCTGAGATATCAAATTTACGCACATGTCTCTAGTTTACCGGCGGGTGGCCCGACTTCCCCCTCCGCGTGGCACTGCTTGCCTGCCAAGCAGCGTCTTTCCCCCCACCCAAGAGCACTGGTTTCAAGCAACCAGTGGCACACGGAGACAGGGGCGGGGGGTGGAATCAATCTCCCTCGCACGATTAAAATCGCCCATGCCCACGACATCGATTCGTCTTGCCACGGTTGAGATCCCTGTCCGTTCGCTGGCGCGCGCAGCGGGTTGGTACGAGGCGGCGCTCGGGTACACGTCGGAGTGGTCGGACGGCCACCACGCGATGCTTGTGCCCCGGGCGGGCGGGGCGGGGGCGGTCAGGCTCCTGCTGGTCGAGACCGCCGACGAGGGCGCCCGGCTCGCCTTTGGCTCCACGCACACCGCGATCACACACAGCGTACTGGACTTCGAATCGGGTGACCTCGACGCGCTGCACGCGCACCTGACCGGGCTCGGCACGCCCGTGGACGAACTCGGGCCGCCCAAGAACGATTGGGCCCCCCGCGGCTTCGGCTTCGAGGACACCGAGGGCAACCGCCTGGGCGCGTTCGAATACCGCGCTGCGGGCGGTTGATCAGACGGCCTCAACCAGTTCGATTTCAGCAGCCGGCGTTGTAGGCGCTGACCCAGGCGCTGAAATCGGCGGGCGAGCAGGATTGGTCGGCGTTGACATCGCACGCGGGGAGCTTGGCGTTGAAGGCGGCGACCCATGCGGAGAAGTCGGCGGGGGAGACGAAGCCGTCGCCGTTGGTGTCGGCGGGGCAATCGCTGGAGCCCTCGACGCGGTAGATCAGGAACGTGACGCCGTAGTCCGGGTTGATCGAGGATTCGAGGACCACGATCCGGCTCGTTGCCTCCAGGATATTGGGGAGTGTGGGCAGCATCAGGCTCGTAAAGAGTTGTGGCGTCTGCCCGGGGTCGCTGTCCTGGCGGAGTTCGAGCGAGGAGAAGCCGACCTCCGGGCTGTTGAGTACGAGCAGCGACTGGAGTGCATCGGTTCGGATCTGATCGGTCGTGCTCGTCCAGTCGTTGTTGGCAAACTGAAGCGCCATGAACGGCGAGGTGGTCGGGTACGTCGTGCCCCTTCCATCTGTGCTGAAACTGCCCGCGGTGATCGAGATCTCGAGGATGTCGTGTGCGACGATGGTTTCGGTGTTCCAGCCGAGGTAGCTCGCGCGGTCGCCATCGATGACGATGCGGAGTTCGCCGAGTGTGCCCAGCGCCAGCGTCGCGAGCTGGCCGCCCACGCCGTTTGACATGATTGTGTTTTCGGTGACGACGAGCTTGATGTCGTACGTGAATCGCCGCTGCGCCGAGGCGATGCCCGTCAGACAGGCCAGGGCTGCAATGATCGACAAGCGGGCAAGATGCATGAAGGCTCCTTGGGGGCAGATCGGGCGCATCCGCGTGGGAATATCGGCCCTCTCTTATTGTGCAGGAACATCGCCCTGATGCAAGCCTTTCTTGCAGCTTCGCCGACTTGTAAGCCCCCGGGTTTACCCGGGTTCCGGGGCCTGTGTTCCCGCCGAGCGAGGCCTTACGGGCAGCCGGCGTTGTAGTTGCCGACCCAGGCGCTGAAGTCGGCCGGCGAGCAGATGCCGTCGCCGTTCTGATCGCAGGCGGGGGCGTTGGTGTTGTAAGCCGCGACCCAGGCGCTGAAGTCGGCGGGTGTCACGAAGCCGTCGCCGTTGGTGTCGGCCAGGCAGGGCGTCTCGAACACGATCGACACGTCATCCATGAGGATTGGTGGGCCTTTGTCGTTGGCGACCCACTGGTCGTACATGATCTGGCCCTTGTTGTCGGTCACGTTCTCGTCGCGCAGGAACTCGATGTATTCCTTGCTGGCCGTCTGGTAGTACAGCTTCACTTCCGCGCGGACTGCGCCCGAGGGGATGTCGTAGGTCGTGTCGTCCCAGTGCTGACCGTCGGCGTAGGTGTACGCCACGGGGCCGGCCTGCACAGCGGTGAAGCCCGCGTTGGTAAAGCCCATCGGCGGGATGCGGTTGTCCTTGAGCCACTCGTTGTTGAGCACGAAGTGGAAGCTCTCGCCCGGCGCTTTGCCCTCGGGGTAGCCCGTGGGCAGTTTGTGGGCCGAGTAGTTCGTGATGCGGACAACCATGTCGCTGCCGTCCTGCGTGAGCGTCATATCGCTCGCCTGCGCGAGCAGGGTTTCGCTCTGCTGGATCGCCAGGCTGACCGAATCATCGGTCAGGAACGTCTCGGAGTCGGGGTAGAGGTTGCGGATGGCGTTGAGCATCCACGTGTTGCCGCCGCGGAATTGGTGTGTCGAGAGCTCTTCGCGGTATTCGCCGAAAAAGCAGCTCACACCCGGGTCGGGCGGCATGTGGCAGTCCTGACACGAGCTGACGCCCAACACGAGATTGGGCGCAAATCGGCCGCCGACATCGACAGGCCCGGTTGCGAACGCGCTCTGGCTCCACTCGGAGTAGGTCCGCTCGATCGGGAACTGGTCGTAGGGGTCGTGGCTCGCCGCGGGTGTGTCGAACGCGCCGGGCATGTACGTGCCGTCGGGCTGCTTCTCGAACACCGGGTTGGACACATCATGGCAAGTCGCGCACATCTGCGACGAGGACTGGAACGGCGCCTGGATCCATTCGTGATACGGGAACTTGCCCAGATCGTGCGGCCCACGCCGGCGATCCTCCGGGTCCACCACAAACTGCCCCGAGTGCGGGTTCGTCGGCACGTCCATCAGGTTCGAAAGGATCGCCGCGTCCACAGCGGGGTCCACGCCCGGGTTGTGGATCGGGTCCACCATGCGGTGGCAGAAGTTGCAGTTGACGCCCTCGAAATCCGCGCCCTCAAGCAGCGAGCCGTCGGTCGGCGTCGAGCGCCCCGCCAGCCACCCGGTGGGCGTGTGGCAGCGCAGGCACATATCGCCCGCGAAAGATGCGTCCTGATTTGCGATCGTCAGTGCCGCGTGAAAGAGCGGGTCTCGGGCGGCTTGCCCCATCATGCTGGCCGCCCACGGGCGGAACGGCTCGTGGAGATCATCGAAGTCGCCGTGACAAGACATGCAGTCCTGAGCGCTCTGGATGGGCGTGTTCAGATCGTGCGGCTGGGTGCCGGGCGCGAAGTAATCGTTGATCGTCGTGGGAACGGGCGGCCCCATCAGTGCCGCGACACCGAGCCCGCCCACCGGCACGCAGAGCCCGATGAGCCACAACACCTCGGGCGCAACCAAAGCCCGGCCCTTGAAACGCTTTGCAGCCATCGATACCTCTATCTATCTACCTACCCACACCCGGGAACACACAGCTACCAATGTACCCTCATGTCCGGACCGGGCATAGCCCAAAGTGTCCCTGAGAAGCGGGTTCTTTGCCGTGAAAGTCGACCGGGCGGGTCCACCGCATTCGCTTTGGACCAGCCGCAACGCAATGCCTTGGTCCCAATACAGTCCGCAGTTCCCCCAGCTTCTCATCTGCCCAGGAGATCCCCATGCGCCTCCAAGCCGCTGCCTTCTCACTCGTCCTTCTGCCGATCGTCACGACCGGATGCTCGCTCAACCTGAACGTCTACGAAACCGTCGACAAGGAATCTTCCCTGACCCACGAAACCGCCCAGGCGGTCGGGGCCCCGAAGCCCATCGAGCCGCCCACTATCCACACCGAGGGCCGATACCGCTTCAGCGCCCAGCCCGATAAAGAAACACTCCGCGACGAGATCGCCGCCAACAACGTCACCACGGTGATCAACTTTCGGCGGGATTCCGAGATGGAGTCCGTCCCGTTCGACGAGGCCCAGGTGATCGAGGACCTCGGCGCGGACTACGTCCACATCCCGCTTGGTGGCGGCGTGGGCGATGAGCCGGGCTACGACCCCGAGGATGTCGACCGTCTCGCCGAGGTGCTTCAGAACAGCGAAGGCAACGTGCTCCTGCACTGCGCCTCGGGCGGCAGAGCCCGCACGATCTGGACTGCCTATCTCATCAAGCATGAGGGCCTGAGCGAGGCCGAGGCGATCGAGCGCGCCCAGCGCGTGGGTCAGCAGCCCAGTTCACTCGACCGATTGCTCGGCAAGCCCAGCGCCTACACCCCGCCGGCGGAAGAAGAGGGCTGATCACTCGCCGCATACGCTCTGCCGATGCAGGGCGCACGCGGCTACATCCAGCTCCTGGCAACCGGTGGCACGATCTCGATCGGGCCAGACGGTCCGCTCCGCGCCAAAAACATGATCAAGATGGCAAGGCGGCTGCCCGCGGATATCCCCGTTCGCGGCGAGGACTTTGTCACCATCCACAGCAGCTCGATCACGATTGCGCAGATCGAATCACTGTCTGCCCGTGTGCGCACAGCGATGGAAGATGACGCGTGCCTTGGCGTCGTCATCACCCACGGCACGGACACGATGGAAGAGACCGCAGCCGCTCTGGAGTGCATGGTCCACCCCGAGAAACCCGTCGTCCTGACCGGTGCGATGGTCCCCAGCAAAGACCGCGGAGCCGACGGCCCGGACAACGTCGCCGACGCGATCGCGTGTGTGAATGAAGGCTCGGTCGGCGGGCTTGGCGTCGTCGTTGTGCTGCACCAGCGGATTCACGCTGCCCTCGAAGTCACCAAGGGCCACACCACATGCCCGGACAGCTTCACCTCGGGCGATGCGGGGCCCGTGGGCTGGGTGACGCCGAGCTCTGTCGAGATTGTGCGCACGCCGATGCGCGCTGCGTTGACGAGCACGCAACTCGATCAAACAGTCGCGCTCATCCGGCTCGTCGCGGGCGATACAGGTCGGCTGATTGAGCTGGCACTCAACGACGGCTGTCGGGGTCTTGTCGTCGAGTGCATGGGCGCTGGCAATGTACCCGCGCCCGTCATCGAAATCTGCCGGCGGGCGAGCGAGGCGGGCGTGATCGTTCTGACGACCAGCCGCGTCCCCGCCGGGCCGATGGATCTCTGGCCCTCGGCGGGCACGGCGGGCATGATCCCGGCGGTCCTGGGCAAAACGCGTCTCTCGGGTTTGGCAGCAAGAATGCTCCTGATGACAGCCCTCGGGGCCGAACCCGATCAGCGGCTGAGCGGGAAACAACTCTCGGACCTCTTCATCGGGGCAAGCCCCGGGAAAATCGGGCCGATGGAACAGGTCGGGACCACTGAAAGTCTTGGAGAGTGATGCGAGGCAAGTACCCCAACTGGATCGCCTTTCAGGCAGCCCGATTGCGTCGGGCGCCGATGGTCGCGCGTCTGAAAGATCTCGCCCAGTGGCAGCCGCTGAACGATCCCGAGGAAGGCCTGACCGTCGTCATCGGGTGCATGGCTGCCCTGCCCGACGTTGCGGTCATGAACCTCAACCTCATCCGGCGGATGTCCACACCCTCGCTCAAGGAAGTGGTCCTCGTCTTTGACCGCCCAGCCAGCCAGATGCCCGAGGGACTTCTTACTCGCATCGAAGAAGCCAAGGGCGATGTGCCCGTCACCGTGCTCAACTACACCGAGCACCAGTACGTGGTCGCCAAGAGCATCCAGTGGGGCTGGGTCTACGCGTGGCTGAGCTGGTCCACCGGCATCGCGCACGCCAAGACCCGCCACGTCCTCCTGCACGATCTCGACGCGATGCCCGTCAAGCCCGACTTCTTTGAACGCCGGTACCAACTCGCCAGGGACTCGGGCAAGGCGTTCTTTGGCATCCGGTGGTACAAGGGCAACGGCATCGAGCCGGAGGATCACCTGGCCACCACCTTTGAGATGGTGCTGGATGCACAGGTCATGCGCGCCAAGACGCGCCCTATTGATGGCTTCAACGACATCCGCAAGTACAAGGGCCGATCCGTCGACCTCGACACCTTCCTCGGCTCGCAGATCATCGTGGGCCAATCGGGCCAGGCGCCGATCAACGAGGGCGACATGGTCCACCCCTCGCAGCTGATCTGTCAGTACACCGATCACGTCGCCGGCCGAAACGCAGCCCCGATGCCCAAGACGAATCTGCCATTGATGCCCGCGTACATGCACCTCGGCGGGCACTCGGAGCCCTTGCTCGAGATCACCAGGCACCTCGAGACCGACGGCACGCCCCGGCTCCCCTTCATGGGCAAAGAGCTGGATGTCTCACGGCTGACGGCCCATCACTGGACCTGGCTCGAGAGCGAGACCCGCAAGCTGGGCGAGGCGGTCACGGGCAGCGTCGGGCCTGAACTCGACAAGTACCTCGGGCTGATGCGCCAGCGCGTCGAATCCAACGCCTCCTGATCGAGTGAGATTACGCTGAATCGATGGCGCGACGCTCTCGCTGCGACGGTCCGAGAATCAGCGGTTCAAATCCTCGGTGGGTGATGTCTCAGTCCGCGTAACGGGCAACTGAGCAAGCACAGCCCGCAAATACGGAACATCCCTCATTCAGGTCGGCGGTGGCCGGGCCGATTGCCTTGTCATCAAGAGGGGATCGCGCAGACTGCATGCACTATGGGAAGAATCGCACGAAACATATTGCCGAACCTTGAGAAGTGCACGGACGACAGCCGTCCCGAGAACAAACGTCGCCACGGACGACTCGTTGTACAGGAAACCGGCTGCTCGATCGGGACCATCGAGGACATCTCCTGCTCGGGTGCTCGCACCCTGACCAAGTTCAGGTGAGCGAGAAGAACATCGGGCTG
>CAXBOF010000046.1:0-9243 GCA_963977205.1 uncultured Phycisphaera sp.
TGCACCCTCCACTGGCCCCCTCGATCAACGCCTTGGGGAGGGGAGTCTAGGACTCGGACGGCTTGCCGTCAGTCCCTTCAGGCGACTCGGGCACAACACTGGGAACCTGAATCTGAGGCACGCCGGAGGCGGGGGGCATCTCGTGACCCTCAGGCACCAGAACCCCAGCTGTAATGACAAACCGCAGGGCCTGGTCGATGGTCATGTCCACATCCACGCATTCAGAGGCCGGGACGTTGATCGTGAATCCAGTAAAGGGCGTGGGGCTGGTCGGGATAAAGACCGAGAGCACCTCGCCCTGCACCTGCTCGGCGATCGATTTGATCGAGCTGGAGGTCACAAGCCCGATCGTCCAGATCCCCTTCCTCGGGTACTCGACCAGCACCACCCGGCGAAAGGCCATCTGGCTGTCGCCCATGATGAGATCGACCATCTGTTTGACGTGCGGGTAGACCTGCTTGAACCCCGGAACCGCCTTGAGCAGGCGTTCGAGGCGGTGGAAGAAGTACCGCCCCATAAAGCTGCCCAGCACCCGGCCGCCGAGATAAATCAGCACGATCGCAACCAAGAGCCCCGTGAGGCGCAGCACACCAAACGTCCACTTGTTCCAGAAATTCTCGATCTGTCGCGTTCGGATGTGATGGCTGATCTGTGCGTCGGGTGCCCGGCGCATGAGCGGGTCGGTGGTCGAGCGTTTGAACTCGTCGACTTCCTCAGCCGTGACGCGGAACCACTCGGGCAGGTGGGCATCGCTAACAACGCGGGGCGTCACCTCGACGATGGCCGTTTGGATTCCCCGATTGATGGGAGCCGCAACGTTGTTGTAGAGAAAGATGAATGCTTGAAAGAGGAGCCAGAGCGTGAGAATTGAGGGCAGAAGAACGCCCAGTCCTCTGAGGAAGAAGAGCCGAAAGTCGCTCCAAAAACTGGGGTTCGCCTTGGCCATGCGGTCCTTATGGTCGGTTCTTGGCGAGACTCGCCAAGAGACCGGACCAACCAGCGTACTCGCGTGTCCTCAATGGGCCTGACAGGACTTGAACCTGTGACCTCACCCTTATCAGGGGTGCGCTCTACCAACTGAGCTACAAGCCCTACAGCGGCCAGTCTAGGCCCGACTCGACCCGAGTCAATCCAAACAGGCCTCCTTCAATTGTTGCCAAACGATGAAGTTCAACCGAGTCCGGAAACCAACCGGTATCCGGGTCCGAAGTGTATTTAGAGAAAGACACTCGAACTCTGATTTGAAGCCAAGTACACTTAGAAGTGCGAGAGTGCTCCGCCACTGCTTCTTCTCCAGTTTCACACGTCGTGCAACAGTGAGGCATGTGGCCCGCGTCAAACACACCTGAGAGGAGACACATCAATGATCCGCAAGACCACATTCCTAGCCGCTCTGGCAGGATTTGCCGCCTCGGCCTCGGCCCAGATGCCCGGCGACATCCTGTTCACCACCAACGACCGAGGCAACGGCTCGGACACCATCCAGCTCTTGGATTACTCCAGCCTGACATCAAGCCTGCTCGTCAGTTTCCCTGCTGCACCTGACACCGATCACCGCATCAACGGCGGCATCGCGCAGGGACCCAGCGGCGAGTTCTACCTCTCCAACTCTCCATACCCCGTCCAGAACCCATCCACTGCATCCATCTACCGCGTGGACAACATGTTCAACGCCGGCACACGCACAGTCAGTACTTTCGCCTCCAGCGATCCGATTCAGTCTGTCGAGGGCATGGCCTACGACCCGCTCACCAACAACCTGCTCTTTGCCAACAACCCCGGCTCGGATCTCACTCTCCCACTCCGGGAGGAGGGCGTCATTGGGATCGACATCAATAACGCTGCCAACGTCAGCGTCGTCGTGCCCGAACCCACCTTCGGTGATCCGCTTCCCAACCCTGTGGCCTTCAACGTTCTCGAAGCCGACCGCACCCGCGCGAACAACTACTACGTCGGAGCGGTCAACGGCGGTGTGGGCACCAACCCCAGCATCCCCTTCTCGACGAGCAGCATCATCAATCGCCTCGTCATGAACAACCCAGCCGACCCGACCGATGTCTCGTTCGACATGGTCATCGACCTCGCCGACGCGAACACGGGTCTGAGCGAATCGCTCACCTTTATCCGCGGCATCGCCTCGCTCGACGATGGCAACCTGATCGTCGCCGAGGAGGACACCCGCTCGCTCTACTCTGTCGAACTCGATGGCAACGGCGATTTCGTCAGCATTGCCAAGATCTTCGATCTGGACGCCGCCTTCGATAGCGACAACACCGGCGTCTACTTCGTACCGTTCAACGTCACGTACAACGAGTACACGAATAAGATTAACTACGTCGAACGCAACGCAACCGCCGGCGATGGCACCAGCCGCATCGTCGAGATCAACCTCGATGGCACGGGCCACAACGTTCTCTTAGACGACGTCAAAGCCGGCGCTCTCTTCATCGTCCCCGCCCCATCGACACTCGCGCTGCTTGGCCTCGGCGGCCTGGCCGCGACGCGCCGCCGCCGCTAAGCGGTCCCGATTCAATCGGCAGACATTTCATTCAGCCCAATAGAAGAGCCCCGCATCGGATCACCGATGCGGGGCTTTCTTGTGTGCTCGTGATGATCTAGGCCTGATCAGTTGGCCAGCTTGTAGCCTTCCTTGAAGTACTCAACGATCTTTTCAGCTGTGTAGCTTTCGTCCCATGTGCTGCGGCTCATGGTGCGGGCACGGTCGATCACGATGTCGTCGTCCGCAGGCAGAAGCAGGTTCTGTGCGTAGCGAACGAGGGTCCGTGAGTCATCGACGAAGCTCCGGCCTGAGAATGTCCGGGGACTGCTCTCGTCGGCGACGTTGACCCATTGGTTCAGGTTGTAGTACGAGTTGTGGGCACGGAACCAGCTGCTGGTGCCGCCGATAAAGTATGTGTTGTTGTAAGCGTTCACGTCGTCAAGTGTTGACGTGGTCCAGTGTCGAACAGCCGGACTTTCATTTTGAGAGTCGTAGATGATGTTGTTCCGGAAGGTCATGTTGCGCAGACCCTCATTCTCGATCACAACATTGTTGAACCAATTATAGATAGTGTTGCGCTCGATGAGCAGATTCTGAACAAGATCGTTGCTGTCGCCAATGATCGCGATCGCCTCACTCTGTCCAGCATCGGTACCGTTGCGGAGGATGAGGTTGTCACGAACCTTCGCGTCGTTCGTGAACTGGATGTGGATGCCCATGCCTCGGGGCAGGCCGGGACCGATGTCCTTGCCGGCCATAATCACATTCCCGTTCACCGCACCGGTCGTGACGTAATCCTCGTGTCCCAGCAGGACATTGATCGCGTTCTTGTAGAAGAAATTGCCAACTACAACACCGCCCGATCGCATCTGCACGCCGTGGCTCGAAGCGTTCGAGATGATGTTGTCGAGCACCTGGATGCCCGAGCAGGTCGCCTGGATATAGATATTGTGGTTGAAGATCGTTGGCTCAGCGCCTTCTTCGCGATCGTTCCAACCGTTGTGGTCGAAGATGTTCTGCTCGAGGAACATGTTGTCAACACGCGTGGCATACAGCCCCTGCGAGTGGCGGCCGACCGCCCACGAATCCGTGATGATGTTCCGGCGGACACGGATGTCGCGCGCACGCCTGTCGCTGTCGCCTTGGAACTGCAGATTGTCGGCGTAGCCTGAGATGAGGCAGTCCTCGATGAGGATGTCCTCGTGCTCGCAGATGAACTCGATGCCGCCCGGCGCATCATCACGCGTCCGAAGGTGCGGCCGGAGCTCGAAGCCCACGAAACGCAGGTGCTTACGGACCTCGTCGCCCGTGGCACGCATCCCGCGCGTGGTGCCAGTCAGCAAGCGAGGACGATTTGTTGACTCGCCGTAGTACGACACGACCATCGGCTCGGCATAGGACTTGCCTGATTTCTTCCAGTTCGGAAGCGATTCGTACCAGGTGTCGCCGCGGCGCAGGCGGATCCAGTCGGGCTGGCCGTCGCGCAGCAGGTCGTATGCCTTCTCGATGGACTTGACGGGTCGGCTCTGTGAGAGGCCGTCGTTGTTGTCGTTGCCCTGTGAGCTCGAGACGTAGATCACACGTGAATTCCCGCTCGGGTTCAGATCGGTCCAGCCGTCGGTGGGCTGGGGCGGCTGAGGCGGGTTGTCATAATTGATGATGAAGGCCGAGAAATCGGCGGGGCTCACGATGTTGTCGTAGTTGTAATCGGCGCGGATGTCGTTATTGGTGTAATGGGTCAGCCACTGCAGAAACTGCGCAGCCGTGGGCTGGGCAGATGCTGCTGAGTTCATCCAGGGCCCAACGGCCAAGACGAATAGCAAAGCGAATCGGAAAAATGAGTACAGCACCAGTCGGTTCCTCCCTGTGCGGTGATTCCATTCGGCATCCGCCGAACGGGCGCCGACATAGCTTGCGCCGGCTGAAAAGTGTTCTGGATGACCTTCGGGGTTTTTTGGCTTCGCTCGCGCTTGGCGAGGGCGGCCCCCTCTGTGTGTCCGCTCCGTTTGCGGACGCCTCCCCGACTTGCCGCGGTCCTTGCGGCCTCGCTCACCGGTCCTTGCCTCCCCGGGCGGGGCGACTCGCGGTAGCAGTGTGTCGGACAGCTTACCGGCTGAATTACGGTGAGAATTCACTAACAGAGCCGATAACACGAACTTTTGCGCTCGTTTCTGTCAGTTACGAATCACAATGAGGGAAATTGGCCACCTGCATCAGGGTATCTTCGTATTGAGACTGGTTCTCAACAACTCGAAGATTGGCCTTGACCCAACCCCGCGGCAGGTGATGATCCATGCAGCGAGCCCCCGCCGGGGCAGCAGGAGCCACAACATGACCACAACGTCCAAGCCCATCAGTCAGATGATGAAAGAAAGCTGCGCGGATCTGCACGAGCAGGCCGAGCATGGCCCGATCCCCGCCCGGATGGTCTCGGGCCAGATGACCCGGGAAGAGTTCATCGCCATGATCCAGCAGGGCGTGCTCTGGAACAGGGCTCTGGACGTCGCCATCCTTGAATTCCGGGCCAAAAGCCCGTATCTCAAGGCCCTCGTCGATGATGCCCAACTCCAGGGGCCCTACTACGACGCCGATCTGACCCACTATGGCGTCAAGGCCGCAGCCGAACCCAGCCCGGGCGTGGCGGCCCTGTGTCACGACATCGAACAGGCCGACCCGCTCACCCTCCTCGGACTCCACTACGTCCGCGAGGGAGCCAACAACGGCGACCGCTACGTCGCCAAGAAGCTGCGGACCGCCTGGGGCGTCGAGGGCGACGACGGCTTCCGCTCGCTCGACCCGTACGGCGAGAACCAACGCCCCCGCTGGGAAGCCTTCAAGACCACACTGGATGCACAGCCTTTCAGCGAGGAAGAGAAGGCCATGCTCGTCGAGGCCGGCCGCCTGATGTTCAACCGGATCATCGCGATCCACAACGACTTGGCCGGCCAGCTCGAACTCGCAGGCGCCTGAGCCGGCTCACCAATTCGAATCACGACCAGACGCGGCACCGGGGTCGCGTCTGTCTTTTGGAAACCCATCGGCCTACACTTTTTAGAACGATTCTAATCTAATGAAAGGATTTTCATGTCGAACGTCACCAAGGAACAGCTGATCGAGGCGTTGAATGAGGATCTGGCGTACGAGTTCTCGGCGGTGCTGCAGTACCTGACGTATGCCGCCAAGGTGAGCGGACCGTCGAGACCCGAGCTCAAATCGTTCTTCGAGGCGGAGATTCCCGACGAGACGGGTCACGCGCAGTATCTGTCGGCCAAGATCGTCGCGCTCGGTGGCGAACCGACGACCACAGCCAAGCCCGTCAAGAAGGCCGACTCGCCCAAAGACATGCTCAAGGCGATCCTCGAGGCCGAGACCGACGCGCACGACCGGTACGCCAAGCGAGCCGCCCAGGCCGAGTCGCTCGGGATGAAGGGCCTGCAGGTCCAGCTCGAAGACATGGCCCGCGACGAGAGCGAGCACCGCGACGAGACCGCCCGCATCCTGCGGAGATGGGATCAGGACTGCTGAGACTCAGGACGATTTCTTAGAACGGCGGGTGCTCGTCGAGCGGACGGCTCGACGCGGCGGCCACCTCTGCGGGCGTCATAAGCTCATTCTCGGAGTGCGCCACGACCGCAGCGACCATGCAGTCGCCCGTCACGTTCACGCTCGTCCGGCACATATCCAGGATCCGGTCCACGCCCAGGATCACCGCGATGCCCTGGATGGGCAGGCCCACCGATTCGAGCACGATGACGAGCATCACGATGCCAACGCCCGGCACAGCGGCCGTCCCGATCGAGGCGAGTGTCGCCGTCAGCACGATCGTCAGCTGCTGCATGATCGTGAGATCCATATTGAACATCTGCGCGATGAACACGGCCGCCACACCCTGATAAAGAGCCGTCCCGTCCATGTTGATCGTCGCGCCGACGGGGATCACGAAGCTCGTCACGTCCTCGGAAACACCCAGGCGGTTCTCGACGCACTCCATCGTGACGGGCATCGTCGCGCCCGAACTCGACGAGCTGAACGCGAGCAATTGGGCGGGGCTGATGGCGGTAAAGAATCTGCCATAGCCCACGGGCGTGAAGATCCTGAGCACGAGCGGGTAGACCAGAAACATCATCAGCGCCAGCCCGCCGACGACCGTGACGCAGTACACCAGGAGCGACTGCAGAACATCGATACCGAGGTCCGCGATCTGGGTCACGATGAGTGAGAACACCGCGACGGGCGCGATTTTGAGCACCACCTCGACGATCTTAATGACCACACTCGTCATGCCCTCGAAGAACTGGAGCAGCGGCTCGGCTTCTTTCTGTGGCAAAAGTGTGATCGCAAAGCCCACCAAGAGCCCCACGACGACGACCTGCAGCGTGTTGCCCGCGGCCATCGACTCGAACGGATTGCTCGGGAAGACGTTGAGGATGTTGTCCCAGGCCGACCTGGTGCGCTGCTCCTCGGCGCTCTTGACTTTGTTGTCCGCATCGGCCTGGTACTGCGCCTCGAGTTGCGTGCGTTTCTCTTCGGGGAACGACTTGCCCGGCTTGACCAGATTCGCCGCCACGAGCCCCACCGTGATCGCGATGGCTGTCGTACAGAGATAGATCCCGATTGTCTTGCCGCCGATGCGCCCGAGCTTGCGTGTATCGTTCAGGCTCGCCACGCCCGCCACGAGGCTGAACAGCACGATGGGTACGGCGATGAACTTGAGCCCCTGCATGAAGAGTTGGCCGATGAAGATGTTGGCCTGCCGGGCGAAGACGGCCACGCGCGCGGTGAAATCGGCGTACTCGTTGGTCCCGCCGGGCCTGAGCGATTCGGTGGCGGCCTTGCCCCCGTCGAGCAGCACCTTGGCGTTGTTGACACCAAGCGAAGCCCAGGTGTCGCGTGTCCAGGTCGTGTTGATGACCACACCCGCGACGATGCCCAGCGCCAGCCCGATCAGGATCCTCCAGTGCAGTGCGATCTTCGACCCGGGTAACGCCATCGGTCTGTCCCCTATTCACCAGCAAGCCGGGAAACCGGCGGTTTGAAGCGTGAGCCTAGCATCCGCCCGTGCAGAACGAAAGCCAGCCAGGCAAGACGAGCGGGAAGCGTTTCGCGGAGTACAAGGTCCGCCGGCGCCAGAAATCACGCGCCGGCGATGATGCAGCCATCACCGAGGGCAAGCCCACCAGGCACCAGCGCACGCGCTCCGTGCGCGAAGTGCTGGGCGCGTTCTGGAAGCTCAGCCGCGGCCACCACTCAAGGCTGGGCTTGGCGCTGGCGACGCTCAGTGTCTCCACGCTCATCGGCATGGTCCTGCCCGTCTCGACCAAGCTCGTGATGGACTACGTCTGGGCCGATGAGCCCGGGCCCGAGGCGTTGGCCCAGTACATCGACATCCCGCTCCAGGCCGACGGCTCGCCCGATCGGATGGCCATCCTCTGGATGATCGGGTTGACGATGATCACGCTAACCATCACCAGCGTCGTCATCGCCATGTGGGGACGCTGGCAGGCCACGCGGATCACCAAAAGACTCCAGGTCTCGTTCCGCAGGACGCTCTTCGATCACGCGGTGCGTTTGCCGCTCGAACGCGTGCAAGCGCTCAAATCCGGCGGCATCGCCTCGATCCTCCGCGAAGACGCGGGCGGCGTGGGCGAGCTCGTCTTCAGCCTCATCTACAACCCATGGCGAGCCGTCACACAGGTCGGTGTCACACTCGTCATCCTGGCGATGGTCGACTGGAAACTCCTCGTCGGGTCGCTGCTCCTGATCCCCGCCATCTGGATCACGCACCGCACCTGGATCGGACGCATCCGACCCATCTACCGAGACATCCGCGTCAGCCGAACCAACATCGACAGCCACTCCACCGAAGTCTTCGGCGGCATGCGCATCGTCCGGGGCTTTAGCCGTTGGCGCGGCGAGGGTCAGCGATTCGTCGGCGCCAACCACTTCATGATCCGCAAGGAGATCATGGCGTGGTGGTGGTCGCGCGGCATCGAGGTCGCCTGGGCGCTGCTCATCCCCGTCGCATCCACGGGCGTTCTGGTCTACGGCGGATCGCAGGTCATCAACGGCAAGCTCACGCCGGGCGATGTCATCATGTTCGTCACCTACGTCGTCATGCTGCTGGGCCCGCTCGAAGCGCTCGCCTCCAGCGCGACCACCGTGCAGAACAACCTCTCGGCCCTCGACAAGACACTCGACCTGCTCGACGAGCCCATGGAGTTCGAGGGCAAACGGGATGGCTCGCACGTTGCGCGCGAATCCGCAAAGGGCGAGATCGCGCTCGAAGGCCTTTCATTCGCGTATCCCAAATCGCCCACGGATACATCCGAGGACGAGCCCGTGCGTGTGATCCAGGACCTGAGTCTGACGATCAAATCCGGGCAGACGCTCGCACTGGTCGGGCCATCGGGCGCAGGCAAGACGACGCTGTGCAACCTCATCGCACGCTTCTACGACCCGACCGAGGGCACGATCCGCCTCGACGGTGTGGACCTGCGCGAGATCGACGTCGACAGCTACCGCAGACTGCTCGGCATCGTCGAGCAGGACGTCTTCCTCTTCGATGGCACGATCGCCGAGAACATCGCCTACGCCCGGCGAGATGCGCCGCAGGAAGAGATCGAGCACGCGGCCAAGCTCGCCAACGCGCACGAGTTCATCATCGAGACCGAGAAGGGCTACCGCACACTCATCGGTGAGCGCGGCGTGCGTCTCTCGGGAGGGCAGAAGCAGCGCCTGGCGAT
>CAXBOF010000047.1:0-9103 GCA_963977205.1 uncultured Phycisphaera sp.
TAGTGGCCGAGTCGGCTACTCAGGCCGGCGAATACGATCAGTCGAAGTACCCGCTCATGAAGCGGGTCGGAAACCAGCTGACTTTCTCGACCTTCACGGTGGGGATGATCGTGACAGCCATCCCGGTCATCATTCTGGTGGCCTACCTGATCGGGACGCTCGTGGGCACTTCTGAGACGAAGAAGGAACTGGAGCCGATGCTCCGGGATCAGGCCGACAGCTCGCTCTTGGGCATCGAGGGCCAGCCCAAATCAGGCGCAGGCGAGGACACAACCCTCCGCGACCCACTGAATCTGACGCGTGACCCCGAGTTCACCAGCCCTAAGGTCATCGTTCCTGACACGCCCCCGGCGGTAGCCCAGACCGAAGAGGACGCCGAGCAGGCGGCCCAAACCGGCGAGGAGACTTCGGAAGCCGGGAATACCGTTCAGGTCACGAACGTTGATAGCCGGGTCGACGGACAGAATTACCTGCATCTGGCCCCATTGGCGGACTCCGAGGAGGCCCGCAGGTTCCAGATTTTTCTGGCGGAGAACGGCGTCAAGTCCTTCATCCGGGAGCAGTACCGGGGGGGCAGGCTCGGCCACGAGATCATCACCCTGGTGGGCATCGCCTCGGACGAGTGGTCGACCAGCACCAAGAAGATCGACCACGAGCGAGAGGTCAAGCGTCTTGGTGGCATATGGTTCCGCGACTTCGGCGGGTCCATCGACTTCAGCCGGGACAACCAGTCCGTGTGGTACAAGGCCAAAATTGACGGTCCGTGATCGGGCCGAAGCAACGCAGAGAGCAATGACATGAGTCTGAATCGATCGCTGAAAACCTCGGGCAACCTCGCCGGCAAGCGGAGCGTGATGAAGCGCTCCGAGCGGATTGAGAAGCTCAAGAACGACCAGAAGTTCACCAAGGGCGAGAACTCGCCTTTGGGCCTTCCCAAGACGCACGTCGTCGAGAAGTAAACTTCCTTCAAATACCAGTCGGGAACGAGATATGAATACCGAGCGTTTGATCTGTGATCGTGCGCGGGGTGTCAGTGCGTCCGGCATCCGGCGCATTTTCAACCTCGCTGCCAAGCTGGAAGATCCGATCAATCTCTCGATCGGTCAGCCCGACTTCCCCGTGCCCGCAGCGGTCAAGCGCGGCGCGATCGAGGCGATCGAGCAGGACAAGAACGGCTACACGCTCACCAAGGGCATCGCGCCGCTTCTGAGCAAGATCAACGCGCATCTCAAGTTCGACCTGGGTTGGGACATCACCGAAAGCTCGGGCATCGATTCGTTCGTGACCAGCGGCACCTCGGGCGGGCTCACGCTCGCGTTCCTGGCGCTCATGGGCCCGGGCGACGAGGCAAATATCCCCGACCCGTACTTTGCAATGTACCCCTATATGGCGACGATCGCTGGCGGCACAGCGGTGCGATGCGACACCTATCCCGATTTTCGCATGACTGCCGAGCGCGTCGAGCCTCTGATCACCGAGAAGACCAAGTTCGTGCTCTACAACTCGCCCGGCAACCCGAGCGGCGTGGTGGGCACGGTCGACGAGTGCCGCGATCTGCTCGAGCTTTGTAGAAGCAAGGGCGTGCTGCTGATCTCCGACGAGATCTACGACGAGTTCACGTTCAAGGGCGGGCTGACCGACGTTGCCAAGGGCGATGGCAAATCACTCCGCTGCCCGAGCCCGGCCAGGTTTGACGGCGCCGAGAACGATGTGCTTCTGATCCGTGGTTTCGGCAAGACCTACGGCTTCACCGGCTGGCGCGCGGGCTACGCGGCCGGCCCCGAGCCCGTGATCAACGCGATGACGCGGATCCACCAATACACGTACGTCTGTGCGCCCTCGATCGTGCAGTGGGGGGCGATGGCCGCCTTCGACGTGGACATGTCCGTGCACGTCGATGACTTCGAGCAGCGGCGAGACATGGTCATCGAGCGATTGAGCCAATTCGCCGAGGTGTCGGTGCCCGAGGGCGCGTTCTACGTCTTCGTGAAGGTGCCCGAAAGACTGGGATTGACGAGCAACCAGTTCGTTGATCGGTGTCTCGACCGCGAAGTGATGGTGATCCCCGGCAGCGTCTTCAGCGACCGCGACACGCACTTCCGCGTGAGCTTCTCAGCGCCGCGCGCCAAGCTCGAGAAGGGGCTGGACATCATCTGCGAGTTGATGCAGGGCTGATAGCGTTGCGAAGAAGTGTCTTGACGAGCCCGAAGCGCGAGCGAGGGATAGTGCCAAGAATTTCCCTCGCTCGCGCTTCGGGCTCGTCATACATGAGTCATCAGAACCGCACTTCCGCGCCGGCGTAGATGCCCTGCAGCGTCGCGTCGATCTCGAGATCGAACTCGTCGCTCTCGACGTTCATCAGGCGATAGCCCACGAATATGCCGAAGAACCGGTTGAAGTCGTACCCTATCTCGGCCGAGGCGTCGATGACAGAGCCGTAGTCACCGAGGTAGAGCCCGGCGAGCTTGCCGCGGATGGCGATGTTGGAACCGAGGTCGAGGTTCGCGCCGACGGCGGCGACCGGGATCGGGAGGAACAGGTCCTCGCTTTCGGTCTGGGTCGAGCCCATGACTTCGCCCGTGATCTCGGCCTCGGCGTCGATGAGTCGCGCGCCGCCACCGATGTAGATCGTGACAAATTTGACCTCTGCGAGTTCGTACATGATGTTGGCTTCGAAGATGCTCAGGTCCTCGGAGCTGGTGACGGTGCCCGTGAACTCCTGGTCGTCGAAGCTGACGGAGTTCGTGGTCGAGCCGTCGAAGGTGTAGCTGCCGACGTAGCCGGCCTCGATGAGCAGATCGACCACCGGGATCGCGACGGCGACGCTGCCGATGGGGCTGAAGTCGTCGGTGTCCTGCCCGAGCGTGTCCTCGAGGTCGAGCACGTTGGTCGAGCCGCCGATCTCGTCGCCCGAGGTGATCTCGCCCTCGCCGAAGACGAACATGCCGCCGGCCCGGATTTTGACGAACGTGTCGTCGCCCGCGTTGGGCGAGTCGAGGAGCTGAGCGGGCAGAGCATTGATTGACGACCAGGTCGGAGCCGTGAGCAGGCCCTGCCGGTCGTTCTCGTCGGCAAGGGCCACAGCAGCGGGGATCGTGAGGAGCAGCAGGGGCCAGCGATACATGGTCGTTTCTCCGTCTGGGTCGTCAGTTTCCTCTATCGGGCAGCCAGTGCCCGGTCCAGAAATTTCAGGATGCCATCGAGCGTCATTGCCAGTTGAGGCGAGGGGGCGCTCCCGATCGGGAAGGGGTTTGGCGTGTTCAGGACGTGATTCCCGCCCTCGATGAGCATCATCTCGGCATTCGGGATCGCGTCCTTGATTCGCTTTGCGCAGTCGGGCGAGACGGTCGGGTCTTGCGTGCCGTGGATGACCTGCGTGGGCGAGGGGATCTTGGATGCAAGCCCGAGCAGATCATGGGCCTTAGGCTCGGCGTCTTGTTCATCCCAGAACGCGCGGTCGATCCGGAGCGTCTGGCCCGTGCGGCCGCTGGTGACCTCGAGAAAGCCCTGCTCATTCAGGATTGATCGCTGCTCATCGGACAGGCGCGCGGTCGAGTCGGGGGCCGCGATCGTGATGATCGCGTCCATCGGTTTCATCGCGGCAGCGCCGCGCCGACCTGCGCAGAGCAGCGACGCCACCCCGCCGCGCGAGTGCCCGATGAGGACGACCGGCATGCCCGGACCGACGAGTTCCTTGCGGTCGAGCGCGTGGATCATGCGTTCGATGTCCTCGACTTGTTTGTTCCATGTGTTGTGCGCAAAGAGATCGGGGCGGGCGAAGGTATCGGTTTCTTCGGTCATGCCCGAGTGGGAGAGGTTGAACCGGTGCGCCGCGATGCCGTGATTTGCGAGCGTGTCGGCGATGGTGGGGAAGAAGCCGTAGTCCTTGTACCCGAGGAATCCGTGCACGATGATCGCGGCGGCTCTTGGAGTGGTCGCGGGCAGGTGCGTGTTGCCGAGGATGGTCTCACCAGCCGCGCCGGGCAGCGTCCAATTCGTGATGTCAACGTTCATGCTGCGAGTCTAACGCGCAGGCGCTATGCGATCAGAACAGCCCGCCGAGCTTGGCAGCCGCCAGGAGCAGCACGATCGCGACGATCCGCCGGACGACTTTGGTCGGGAGTTTGTGCACGAGCGATGACCCGGCGAGCGAGCCGATGATCGCGGCCGGTCCGAGCATGCCGATGAGGCGGACAGCGTCCATGGGGTCCTGCCCGTGCTGCGAGAGGCTCGCCATTTTGGTCATGCAGCCGATGGGCGACATGAGGCACATCAGCGCGGTGCTGGCGGCGATGGCCTGGCGGATCGGGATGCGGCCCAGCGCGTGCAGCGCGGTGACGGTGATGACCCCGCCGCCCGTGCCGAGCAGCCCCGCGACGAAGCCGGTGACGATGCCCGTGCCGAGGATGGTGGGGGTGGCACGCTTGATGCGATGGTCGTTGGAGAGTTCGTCGTGCTTGTCGCCGAAACGCTGACTGACCTCACCCAGGACGACCATGAGCGCGATGACGCCCGCGAGGAGCTTGACGAGCACCGCGCCCTCGATGCGGTCCGAGGCGAGGGCGCCGACGATGATGAACACCGTCCCGGTCGGCAGGAGCCGGGTGAGGATTGTCTTGCGGATCGCGCCGGCCTTGGTGTGGCGCCAGGTCGCGGGGACGGCCACGAAGAAGTTCACCGCCATCGCGGCGGCCTGGTAGGTGTGCTGCTCGGGGTGCGAGGGGTCGTTGTAGCCGACAAAGATCGCCAGACCCGGGAGCATGACGAGCGAGCCGCCCAGCCCGGTCATGCCACCGATCAGGCCCGCCAGGAGGCCGATAGCGACAATGATCGCCTGCTGAGTGAGATCGCCTGTGAACATTCCCTCTTACATCGACGCGCGACGGGCGGATTGCTCCAATCTGCGCGCCACATCGGCGGGGTGCTCGTCCTCCTCGGCCAGCATCGCCAGCTTGTCGTAGACCCGCATCGATTCGACGTGGGCCCACCGCACGTGCTCGAGCATGAGCTCGCGGGCCTTCTCGGCCTCGCCCCGCTCGACGGTACGCAGGATCACGTCGTGGTCGGCGAAGATCTCGCCCAGACGCTCGTAGGTCAGCGGCCTGGGTCGGCAGGCAGTTGCGTGGATGAGCAGGCGGTTGTCGTTGATGATCTTGACGACCCGCCTGTTGCCGGCGGCGTGGAGCATGGCCGCGTGGAAATCGCGGTCGAGACGCTCGAGCAGGTCGTACGTCTCGGACGTGATTTCTTGTTCGCTGCTGACACCTCGGTCAGCGCGGAGCATGTCCTGCATCTTGTCGAGGACCATGCGCGCCTTGTCGAGCGAGGGACGGATACGCATCGATGCCAACGCGTGGATGGCTTCGCACTCGAGCCACTCACGGACCTGGAAGGCCTCGTCGAGCTCATCGCGGCTGGGGCTTTTGACGAACGCGCCGTAGCCCGGGACGTGGTCGAGGACGCCCTCGGAGCGGAGCTGGCCGATCGCCTCGCGGACGGGGCTGCGGCTGACGCCGGTTTGCTTGGCGACGGTGAGCTCGCACACGCGGCTGCCCGCGCGGAGTTCTCCAGTCAGAAGCTGCTCGCAGAGAAAGTCATAGACAACGGTGCGCAGGCCCTTTGACACGGTCAATCCTCAAGTGGGACCCGCCCGCATGGCTGGCCCTTGTTTGCTCAAGGATAGCGTTTACATTGGGACAAAAGTAAGGGAAGTGCGGTATACAACACTCAGAACGCGGAGATGACCGCCAGCAACCCCGTCAGCGCGGCTGCGGCCCCGCACAGCCGAGCGATTAAGAGGTGCCGATTCGCCCGGGATTCCATCGTGCGGAGCTCGCCCTTGATCACGTCGAATTTGACGTGAAGGGCCGACATCGCCTCGATCGTCTCGGCGTACTGCTGCGTGCGTGAACTCGCCCGGCGGCGGGCCCGGTGCACGATCGCGGTATTTCTCGGCCCGCTCGTCGGCCCGGTCCATCTGCTGCTGCATGAACTCGGCCTCGGTTTCCTTGGCGTCGAGCGCATCACGCAGACGCTGGATCTCGGCCGGCACATCGAGGGGCTTCTGCGGTTCGAGGGGTTTCTGCTCAATCTGAATCGGGGCTTTGCCGGGCTGCTGCGAGAGACGCGCGATGGTCTGGTCCTTGTCGGCCAGCTTGCCGGAAAGATCAGCGATCTCAGTCCGGGCCTCGGCGAGGTCGGTCCGGGCGGCTTCCTCGGATTGTAAAAGTTCCGTGAACTGCGCCGAGAGCGTATCAAGACGGGCTTCGAGGTCGTCGGCGAGTGCCTGGCTCGTGGTCGCCCGGGCCTCGACCTCGTCGAGCTGGCTGCGGAGATTCGCAGCGGCATCGGTCGATTCGCTCAGGCGGCTCGTCACCTCGGTCAGCTCGTCGCGCAGACGCCCAAGCTCGGTCTCATTCTCTTCGATCTGCCCGAGCGCCTCGTCGCGCTCTTCGGTCGCGCGGGCCAGTTCACTGCCAAGCTGAGCCAGACTCGCCTCGTGCACGCCGATGCGATCGGTCAGCTCGGTGATCTTGGTCTGCAGCGCCTCGCTGGCAGCCTGGGCCTGGGTCTTCTGATCCTTGATCTCGTCGCGCAGCTTGCGGGCCTCGGTGCCCGCCTTATCAAGCTTGGACTTGAGCTCCGAGATCGATGCGTCACGCTCGGTGATGTTCGACTGGCCGGTCTCGATCTCGGTCTGCTGCTTCTTGATCGTCTGCGCCTGCTCGGCGGCGACATCCCACACCTTCTCGGCTTCATCGAGTCGGTCGCTCGCGACCCGCTGCGCATGACGCAGTTCGCCCTCGACGCCCTTGAGCTGCTCGGCGGCGCCGGCGAGACGGGCTTCGAGGTTGGCAACCTGCTGCTGCATCCCGGCCACAGCCTCGGCGTGGTTCTGCCGCAAAACCTCGGGCGAGTCCTCTCCCAAGAGATCCAACGCCTCCTTGGCGATGAGCTGGATCCGCGCGAGTTTGCTCTCGGCGATCGAGTCCGCCTGCGCGGTCTCGATGGTGTTCGTCTGCTGATTCGATCGCGTTGCCACGTCTGCATCTCCGGTCTGCGGATGAACGGGGATTCCCCCTGCGACCTCTAACGGCTAACCAAGGCCCCAAAATCAGTCCCGTTCTCGGCTCGGATGCGGATAACGACCACGGACCACCGGGAACCTCCTTATGCAGAGAGTTCGCACGATCCCGGGCACCTCAAAATGGCAAAGCTGTGACACCGGTCCCCCGGTTTCGGAGTCCTATGCTCATGCGTGAGCTCCCCAAAGAAACCCGAAAGTGATGGCAGGGCGCTATTCATCGGCCTGGCAACGGTCGTCCTGACGCTTGTGGGCTGGTCGGTCACGCCGCTCTTTATCAAGTACTTCGCGCCGCTCATCGACTTCTGGACGAGCAACGGCTGGCGCTACGGATTCAGCGCGTTGCTCTGGGCGCCGCTGCTTGTCGTGGGTTATTACCGCAAGAAGCTCCCGCCAAGGCTCTTTGTCGCGGCCCTCATCCCCGGCGCGATCAACAGCATCAGCCAGATCGCCTTCACCAAAGCGCACTACCTCATCGACCCGGGACTGCTGACATTCGGCCTGCGCGCCCAGATGGTCGTTGTTGCCATTGGGGCGGCGATCATGTTCCCGCTGGAGCGCATGGCGATTCGAAAGCCCAGCTTCCTTGCGGGTCTGGCGCTCGTCATCCTCGGCACCGCGGGCACAATCGCTTTCGATGAAGGCTTCGGCTCAAATGCAAACACGGTGGGGGTGCTGCTCGCGCTGGCGGCCGGTTCGGGCTTCGCCTGCTACGCACTGGCTGTGCGCAAGTGCATGGTCGGGATCAACTCCATGTACGCCTTCGCCGCCATCAGCCAGTACACGGCAGGCAGCATGATCGTGCTCATGCTCATCTTCGGCGAACGCTCGGGCATCACCGCCATCGAGATGCCGATGGACAAGATCATCTGGCTGCTCGTCTCGTCGGTCATCGGCATCGGGGCCGGGCACGTGCTGTACTACATCAGCATCGCGCGGCTGGGTGTTGCCGTCTCGGCGGGAGTGATCCAGCTCCAGCCCTTCTGCGTCGCGATCCTGTCCTACATCTGGTTCGGCGATGTGCTCAAGTGGAACCAGTGGATCGCCGGCGGCATGGCCGTCGCCGGCGCGGTCATCATGCTCGCGGTTCAGCACATCACGGTGCAGCGATACAAACGCTCAGCCCGCGATCAGTCGTGCGAGCTGCCGGTCGATCACGTGGCGGCCGCGGCCGAGGCGGTCGATTGCGAATCCACGCCCAGCCGTTAGACTTAATCGATCAACACACTGGAGATCGAATGAAAATCCATGTCGTAGGTGCCGCCGGCGAAGTCACCGGATCGTGCTATGTCGTCGAGACCGATCGGGCGAAGTTCCTCGTGGATTTCGGCCTGTTCCAAGGGGGCTGGGATCTCCAGGAGATTAACCGCAACGACCTGCCAGTCCCGCCCAAGGATCTCGACGCGGTCCTGCTGACGCACGCGCACCTGGACCACTCCGGGCGTTTGCCGCAACTGGCGAGCAAAGGTTTCAAAGCGCCGATCTACGCGACCGGCGCGACGATCGAACTGGTCGAGATCCTGCTGCGCGACTCGGCGCACATCCAGGAGATGGACGCCAAGCGGGCCGTGCGCCGGGGCAGGCTGGATAGCCCCGACGCGACGCCGCTGTACAGCTCGGTCGATGTCGACGCGATCATGCAGCAGTTCGCGCCGGTGGAGTACGGCGAGCCCTTCCGCGTGACGGATGGCGTCGAAGCACGCTACGTCGACGCCGGGCACATCCTCGGGTCGGCGAGCATCGAGGTGAAAGTCACCGAGGGCGGCGAAACCAAGACGCTCATTTTCTCGGGCGACATCGGGCCAAAGGGTGTGCCGCTGCTCCGCGACCCCACGACATTTGATCACGCGGATCTGGTGTTCCTCGAATCGACCTACGGCGACCGCGACCACCGCTCGCTCGGTGAATCGGTCAATGAGTTCGCCGAGATCATCGACAACGCCCACACGCCGATGGGGCGCGTCTTGATCCCAAGCTTCGCCGTCGGACGCACGCAGCAGCTCGCCTACTTCATGGGCG
>CAXBOF010000048.1:0-8964 GCA_963977205.1 uncultured Phycisphaera sp.
CTCGGCCTTGCCCGGCTCACCGAAGCCGCTTGCGGCCAGAACGGACCCGTCCCCGCCGTAGCGCAGCTTGAGGCCGTGGTCGTAGGTAGCGTTGCCGGTGGGTCTGCTTGGCAGACGCCACCACTGGGTCTGCCAGCCGTCGCCTGCGGGTTCAACGCGCAGCTCGGACCGGCGCGCGGTGGGTCGGGATGAGCCGCCCTGGAACCGCTGGTACCGGGCGACGATCGGATCGGGCGAGAAGACGAGCTCGGCCGAGAGCAGGCTCTCGGATGGCTGGAGCACGCCGAGCTTGAGACCCTTTGCGGGCTCGCCCGCCGAGACCGTGGGACTGGAGGCACAACCCACGAATTGACCCCCGAAGAGGCCCGCGAGCACGATTGGAACGATCCGTCTCATGCCCACATTCTAAAGCCCCCGACTTGGCCCCGTATACTCTGGCCATGCTGGAACCCGGATACAGGGTCAAATCGCTCTTTCTGCTCGCTCTGGTGGCTATCCCGGGCTGTGGTCTCGTCGAGGACATGGGCTTTCAGTACAACCCCGGGGCCGAGGGCATCTTCTCGATGATCACCCGCCCCTCGCCCTCCCAGGCGACGGCGTGGGCACTCGACAAAGAAAACGCCGACCGGCGGTACCAGGGCACGCTCCTCCTGGCCAATGCCCCGTTTGCGGGTGAGGACGTCTATATCGAATTGTTTGTGGACAACCTCGGCGACGAGGACCCGGCGGTTCGATCGGCCGCGGCACGCGCGCTGGCGCACCACGGCCGACCCGAGCACGTACCCCTGCTGCTCAATACGCTCAACGACGAGACCGAACTCGTCCGCGTTGAATCGGCGCGGGCGCTCCAGCGGATCCACAGCGACCTTGCGGTCAGGCCCTTGATCGACAAGCTCAGCGAGGACGCCGAGGAGAGCAGCGAGGTCCGCGCGGCGTGTGCGCACGCGCTCGGGCAGTACCCGGAGCCGCGGGTGCTTGCGGCCCTGGCTGCGGCGCTCCGCGATCAGTCGCTTGCGGTCAACATCAGCGCCGAGGCGGCGCTTGGCTATCTGACGGGTCAGGACTTCGGCCTCGATCAGCGGGCATGGTTTGCGTACATCAGCGAGACGAGCGATCCGTTTGTGCAGCCGCTGGCGTACGAGTACCCGCGGTTCGAGCGGGATCGGCGGTGGATCGAGTACGTGCCTTTGGTGCCCCCTGCCCCGAACGAGCCGGCGGCCCAGCCCGTCGGCATGCCGCGCCAGGAGTAATAACCGGCGCAGACGGAAGCCCATCTCACTCGATGTCGGGATGGGCGGACCCGGTGGCTGTCGAACGTCGAATCTCTCTGTATACGACCGCGCCGACTGGCGTGCGTCCGGATAAGGGAGATGCTGTGCGCGCACTGGTGACCGATGCGGATGGACCGAGGCTGGCCGACGGGCGTGAGCTTCCCGAGGTGGGGCCCAACGAGGCGCTCGTGCGGATCGAGCTTGCGGGGCTTGGCTCGCTGGATGTGGCCTGCGCGACGGGGCGGATCGGTCACGCGGGTGTGATCGGGCACGAGCTTGTGGGCGTGGTCGAGAAGCTGGGCGAGAGGGTGGCGCGGTCGCCCTTGATCGGCAAGCGCGTGGTGGCCTCGCCGGATATCGCGTGCGGCTCGTGCGATCTTTGCCGCAAGGGCCTGAGTGTGCACTGCCGGGCTCGGCGCGTCATCGGGCTGCGGGGTCACGATGGGTCACTCGCTGAGCGGATCGTCGTGCCTGTGCGCAATTTGTTTGAGGTGCCCGCGAGCATCAAGCCGGAGATGGCTGTGCTCGCGTCCGCGGTCGCCGACGCGGTGCACGTGGCGCATATGTCGCCCGTGGAAAAGATGACGTACGTGACGGTGCTGGGCGACGGCGCGGGGGCGATCCTTGTGGCGCAGGTGCTTGCCAAGCGGAATGCTTCGGTGCGGCTTGTGGGCGCGCGCGAGGAGCGGTTCGGTTTGTGCGAGCGCTGGCAGATCCGGCATCGGCACGTTTCGGAGCCGGGCCTGCGCGCGGATCAGGATGTCGTCGTGGTGTGCCTGGAGCCCGAGACCGGGCCGAGCCTCTCGGGGACGGACGCGGTGAAGACGGCCCTTGGCATGCTTCGGCCGCGGGGCACGCTGGTCATGCAGGGCCCGCCCGTGCCGGTGGAGGGTCTGGACATGTCGCTCTCGGCGCATCTGGAGCGTGTGATCCACGACGAGCTGCGCGTGCTGGGCGCGCGGTCGGGTCGGATCGCCGAGGGGCTGGAAGCGATCGCGACGGGGCTGGTGGATCTGGCGCCGTTGATAACGCGTCGGGCGAAGCTGGACGATGGGGTGGCGATGCTCCGAGCGGCTGCATCACCGGATCAGATCCGCACGATCGTGGATATCGCGGCGTAATCAGTCTGTGATTGGGGCTGGGACGGCCAGCGGTGTTTCGGTCGAGTGATCGAGCGTGACGATGCCCGCGGCGACGAGCGTGCCGAGCAGGATCGCAAGGGCGATGCGGTACCAGCCGAAGGCTTCCAGGCCGTGCTTGTTGAGGAACCCGACGAGCCAGCGCACCGCGACGATGGCGCTGAGTGTGGCGACGCCGATGCCGACGATCATCGCGCCCGGGCCGAAGGTCTCGAAGATGTTTGGCGTGCCGGCCTCGTTTGAGTCCTTGATATTGCTGATGAGCTTCCAGACGCACGCGCCGCCGAGTGTGGGCAGGCCGAGCAGGAAGCTGAACTCGGCCGCGTCTTTGGGTTTGAGGCCTGTGAGGACGCCGCCGGTGATGGTCATCATGGATCGGCTCGTGCCGGGCCACATGGCGATGCACTGCATGAGGCCGATGATGAGCGCTGAGCGGATGGACATGGACTCGAGGCTGGATTGGTTCGGTTCGATCTGGTCGGACTCGGTTTGTTGGTTTGGGGTTGTGTCGCTCCGGTGGTGGCGCATGCGGCGGCGATCGATGGCGATCATGTACACGCCGCCGAGAAAGAGTGCGGCTAGTACCGGGCCCGTGCGGAAGAGATAGGACTCGATGAGATCGTTCAGCAGGAAGCCCAGGATGGCGGCGGGGAGGAAGGCGACGATGATGCGGATCGCCAGTCGCAGGCCTGCGGGGTTCTTGCCCAGGACGCCTGCGATCATCTGGCCCACGCGCTGGCGGTAGAGGCCGAGGACTGCCAGAATCGCGCCGCCCTGGATGACGATGTTGAAGGCGTCGATCGCGGGTTTCTGCGCAGGAGTGTCGAGACCCAGAAATGAGCTTGCGATGATCAGGTGCCCGGTCGAGGAGATGGGCAGGTATTCGGTGATGCCCTCGACGAGTCCCAGGATTGCGGCCTGCCACCATTCCATCGCGGTCGCTTTCCTCCAAAGGGGCCTCATCGGTCCGGGATCAAAGCCGACGTAGGATGCTCCAATCGTGAAGAACCCGGCAAATGTGATCCCGGTAATGGCTCCCGATGATGATCGGCTGATCGAGTACCGGTGCTTACGGGAAAATCGGCTTGCTCGGGCGATGGTTGGCGCACCGGCGGGTGTGTTTATCGCTGAGGGCGAGAAAGTCGTGCGATTGCTGATTTTGCAGTCAAGCTACCGCGTGCGGTCGCTTCTGATCGCGTCGAGCCGGGCCGAGCTTGCGAGGGAGTATGCGTCAATTGTGGGCGCGGATGTGCCGGTGTATCTGGCCGACCGCGAGGTGATGGACGCGATCGTGGGGTTCCCGATCCACAGGGGCGTGCTGGCGTCTGGGATCCGTGAGGCGGAGCGGCCACTGGAATCGGTGCTTCGTGGGGCGCGGGCGTGTCTGGTGCTCGAGTCGCTAGCGAACCACGACAATGTGGGCGGGATGATGCGTGTTGCGGCGGCTCTGGGCGGCTGCTTGGAATCGGGCGAGCCGAGCTGCCCGGTCGTGCTGGATCGGGTGACGTGCGATCCGCTCTACCGCAAGGCGATCAGGGTCTCGATGGGGCACGCGCTCAGGGTGCCGTTTGCCGCGGTCGAGTCGGTGCCCGATGCGCTGCCCGAGATCGAGAGGCTCGGCTTGACGACGGTGGCCCTGACGACAGACGACAACGCGGTCCCGATCGAGGAGGTCGGAACGATCGATCGGCCGGCCCTGGTACTCGGGACGGAAGGCGAGGGGCTGAGTGAAGCGGCTCAAAGTCAGGTAAAAGTTCGGGTTTCGATCCCGATGTCGCCCGGTGTGGACAGCCTGAATGTTGTGACCGCGGCCGCGATCGCTTTGAATAGACTGGTCAGGCCGGTGTAATGGGCAGATCGGCGGGGAACCAAACCGGTGCCGCCGGCGTCTGTATATGGAGAAGAGTTCCACCCGGTGGTTGGTTTGTCGAATGAAGCAGCGTGCCGGTGGCGTGCTGATGTCAGCTTGGAGAGTGTGATGCGTCAGAAGTGCTCGATGGTCGCGGCGGTTGTTGCTGCGGGTCTGCTCGGTTCGGTTCATGCCCAGGACGTTCGAAACGAGGGCACGGGCTCGCGGCGGGCGGCGCTGGACGCGATGATCTACCAGCAGGCGCCGATGGATGCGGTGCTGTCGGGCAGCGAATGGATCGGCCAGCAGCCCTCGGCGGCGGACCTGAGCGGCAAGGTCGTGATGGTCTTTACCTTTGCCGAGTGGTACCGGCCCTCGCAATCGGCGGCGATGCTGGCCAAGCGTCTCGTCGATGAGCACGGCGGGGACGGGTTTGCGGCCATCGGTGTGCACGATAAGGAAGGCTGGGACGAGGTTGCCTCGTTTGCTGAGAAGCGCAAGCTCGCCATCCCGATCGTGCGCGATGCCGAGGGCAAAATGCGCGCGGCGCTCAAGGTCGATCAGGACCCGGATATTTATGTGATCGATCGCGCGGGGAACTTGCGGTTCGCGGACATCACGACGGAGACCGCGGCCGAGGCGGTCAAGTTGCTGATGGACGAGGATCAGGCGTCGGCGGCCAGTGCGCTGAGTTTGCGCGAGCAGGAGCGTGCGCGCCAGCGGGCCGAGGCGAGGCGTTCGGGTGCGATCAATCAGAACGTTTCGCTCGAGAATCTGCCGGTGGTGCCGTTTACAGCCCCGAGCCCGGAGGTGTACGCGTCGGTGAACTGGCCCAAGATCGACGAGGAACTGCTTGAGAAGGCGCAGAGCTATGAGGAATTGACGCCGCCGTTTGCGGTGCCCGATGGTGATTGGCTCAACGGCAAGCCGAACACGGATGGCAAGATCATCGTGGCGTACCTGTGGCACCCGGCAGAAAAGGATTTGGTGACGGACCTGATGCTGAAGATGGAGGACATCCACAAGCAGCAGGGTCGCGACATCGCGGTGATGGGGTTCATGATCCCGCACGCCGAGAGCGGGAATCGTTCACGCAGGGGTGGCGGCGGGCTAGTGGCTGACAAGTTCCTGGACATCCCGATCACGCTGCAGGGCATGAAGCATGCGCTGGGCAATCGCCGGATCACCCAGTCGTTGCTTGCCAGTCCGACCAGCCCGATGCCGACGGTCGGGAATGAGCGCCGCAGGAGCAACGATTCGGACATATTCGGCCGGATCATTGTGGTGAGCACGGACGGGCGCGTTCGTCGCGAAGCGTTGTACATTGAGTGGAGCAAGGTGCAGCAGGCGATCGATCACCTGCTCCGCGTGGACCCGGGTGTGAAGGCCCGTCGTGAGGCTGAGGATCGCTACATCCGCGGCAACGGCGGGTGAGGCGTAGGCTCAGCGCATGTTCCACGTTGTTCTGCACGAGCCTGAGATCCCCAACAACACGGGCAACATCGGCCGCACGTGCGTGGCCACGGGCGCTTCGCTGCACCTGATCGAGCCATTGGGCTTTGACATCGATGAGAAGGCGTGCCGGCGGGCGGGGCTTGATTACTGGCCCAGGCTTGCGCTCTCGACACATGCAGACTTTGGGGCGTACGAGGCGGCCACGCCCGGGGCGCGGCGCTGGATGCTGAGCACCAAGGGCGGCTCGCTTCTGTACGACGCGGATCTTCGACCGGGCGACCACCTTGTTTTTGGGAAGGAATCCCGTGGATTGCCGGGTGAAGTTCTTGAGGGTGCGGGCGATCGCCTGCTTCGGCTGCCGATGATGCCGGGCGAGCGGTCATTGAATCTGTCGAGTGCGGTGTGCACGGTGCTGTTCGAGGGTGTGCGGCAGTGCTTGGCTCGCAGCGAGGCCGAACTTGATGCGAACAATTGCCTGGTGTGGCGCGATGCGTGAGCGGGCGTTCCAATTTATCCGACATAGTGGGAACTTTGCCGGTTTGCTGGCGTAGAGAAAGGAACACTCCTGATCGTTTCTGATCTCCTCCACGACACACCCGGCCGAACCTGGCCGGGTGTGTTTTTGTGTCGAGCGCATCCGGTTCCAGACGGCTATGCTGAAAGCAGAATGAGTGAGACCGCGACACACCTCGGTACCGCATCTCGTGCATGGAGTACGGGGGTGGTTGTCTTGGTAGTGGGGGTGGTTGTGTGTTCGCTCGGTGGCTGCCGCAAGCCGCTGTTTAAGGAAAAGGACGATCGTTCCCCTTACGCACGGTACGACAGCGTGCGTGGGCAGGACGTGCCGCCTTACCGGTACAACGAGTACGGGCGTCGAGTGCCGAACCTTCGGGCTCGGCTGGCGCCCAAGGAGTAGGTGATCGAGTCGCTCTGATCAGAAGAGCGCGCGTTTTTGGAAGCAGATAGACAGATCGATCCGATGCCAGTGCTTACAGCGTTGACATCGGTGCCGGGCGGAGCGCCGGCGGCTTACGACCAAGCACCAACCCACGCCGCAAGCCCACCAAGCAGGGCATGAGCCGCTCGCAGGCGGTCTGGGGCGCCCTCGTTCTGGCGATGACGGCCGTGGGCGGTTCGCTCTGGCTGCTCGACGGGGGCAGGCCCTCGCAGATTGATGGATTGCGGCTCTCGGCGCTGGTCGCCTCGAGCGGGCCCGCCTCGATCGACAAAATCTTCGATACACGCGTTTCGATGACCAACTCGCCGTGGCAGGCGATCGTCATCCATCACTCCGGTTCGACCTACGGCTCGGCCGAGTCGATCGAACGCGATCACAAGGCCATGAGCCTCTCGGGACTCGGGTATCACTTTGTCATCGGCAACGGCAACGGGGCCGGCGACGGCGAGCTCCACGTGGGGTACCGGTGGCTGGATCAGCTCCCCGGGGCTCACACGGCCGGTGAGTACGGCGACTGGTACAACCGAAACGCGATCGGGATCTGCCTCGTTGGCGACGGCGATCGGCGTGAGTTCACGCCCGCTCAGATCGCTCACCTTGTCCAGACCGTGCAGGCTCTTCAGCGTGAGCTGGGCATTCCTGCTCAGAACGTGATCCTCCACAGCGATGTGGCCCACACGACCAGCCCGGGCAATCTCTTCCCCGTGGCCGCGTTCCGCGAACAACTGATCCCCTCGCCGCGATAAATAAAGACTGCGGGATTGTCGATCACGATGTGTGGTCATCTGGCTGTCGCCAGCGGCGGCGGGCTAAGATACCCACCCCGGGGCGAGGCCTGGTCGGTTTCTGTTCACTGGCTCGGTCGAGCATTGGTTCAAGATAGAGAGAGGGTGAAGACCGCGTGGAGGTCTACAAGAAGGGCGATCTGGTCGAAGGCTACCGCATCTTGTCCGAACTCGGACGGGGCGCGGCGTCGATCATTTACATCGCTCAGGATGAGAAAACCAAGCAGATCTGGGCGCTCAAGGACGTGCAGCGGCTCGACGAGAAGTCCGAGCGGTTCCTTGAGCAGGCCGAGGCGGAGTACAAAATCGCCCAGAAGCTCCAGCACGAGACCATCCGCAAGATCCCAAGGATGGTCAAGAAGAAGAAGCTGCTGACCGTCAACCGGCTCTATCTGGTGATGGAGTTCGTCGACGGCAAGGCGATGGATACCTTCCTGCCCAAGACCTTCGAGCAGGCGTGTCAGGTGTTCCGCCAGGCGGCGCAGGCGATGAACCACATGCACGAGAAGGGGTTCGTGCACGCGGACTTCAAGCCGAACAATCTGGTGGTGGACGGCGAGCTGCACGCCAAGATCATCGACCTGGGTCAGTCGTGCACGATCGGGACGATCAAGAAGCGCATCCAGGGCACGCCGGATTACATCGCTCCCGAGCAGGTGCACCGCCGCGCGATCACGCCGAAGACGGATGTGTACAACCTTGGCGCGAGCATGTACTGGGTGCTGACGCGCACGAAGGTGCCGACGGCCCTTGGCAAAGAGGGCAGCCTGATGGGGCGCGTCGACGACACGCTCCTCGAGAAGCCAAAGCCCGCCAGCGAGATCAACGAGCGCATCCCGGTGAAGCTGAGTGAGCTGATCATGCAGTGCCTCGAGGTGTCGCCCGAGAACCGCCCGGAAATGAGTGAGGTCATCGATCGTTTGGATCTGATCCACGCGATGATCAAGGCCGGCGTCAAAAGCGCCAGCGGGCAGATGAAGGCGGTCAAGGACTAACGGCCCGCGGGCGAAGGCGGGCCGATGGCCGACGAACTCAACAACCCCGATGCCGTGATCGCCATTTTCGAGGAGGCGACCGAGGCGAATCTCGATGCGAGTTGCCGCAAGGGCTCGATCGACGAGATCAGCGCGCCGGGGAACCTGATCGCCACGGGCGATCTGCACGACAACCCGATGCACTTTCAGCGGCTCATCGAGCTTGCCAATCTGGGTGACGATCCGGGCGAGTTGCCACGCAAGCACCTGACGCTGCACGAGCTGATCCATTCCGACCGGCTCATCAACGGCATGGACTTCAGCTACCGCATGCTGGCCAAGGTCGCCCGGCTCAAGACGAAGTTCCCCGAGCACGTGCACATGCTGATCGCCAATCACGAGATGGCGCAGATGCTCAAGTCGGGCATCCTCAAGGACGGCGTCAAGTGCGTCGAGGCGTTCCAGGAAGCGCTCATGTATGTGTTCGGTGATGAGGCCGGCCGCGTGGAGGCGTCGATCGATCGGTTTATCCG
>CAXBOF010000049.1:0-8919 GCA_963977205.1 uncultured Phycisphaera sp.
CACGACAAGACCGGCAGCGGTGGTGATCATGGCCTCGTAAATCCCTTCTGCGAGTAGCTCGGTCTTGCCGAGCGCGTCACCCGAGAGGGCCACGGTCTGGAATGCTTTAATCATGCCAAAGATCGTGCCCACAAGCCCGAGTAGCGGCGCAATCGCGGCTACGACCGAGAGCGCGCGTAAGCGGCGGCGCAGCCGGAATATCTCGTGCTCTCCCGTCGAGGTCATGTGCTTCTCGATGGTTTCCATCGGGCGACCGATCCGCTCGACACCCGCAAGGACAATTCGGGAGATCGGTGTATCTGACCTTTCGCAGTAGGCCTCGGCCTCGCGTTTGGTGCGGAGCCCGCCGTCGAGTGTGGGTAGGAGCCCGCGTTCGAAGTCATCGGGGATAACGTCCTGCTTCCGCAGCGTGATAGCCCGTTCGACTGAAACGGCAAGCACCACGAGCGAGCAGACCCCGATGGGGATCATCATCCAGCCGCCCTTGATGACGAAATCCCAGACGGACCCGACGGCCATCGAGGCGGTATCCGCTTCGGCCGCAGCCTGCGCAAGAGTATTGATCATCATGTCCACCGGCCTGCCTCCCTGAAATGCTTAGCCACCCTGCTGGGTAGATTGCTGATATCTGCTGAGTCTGCGGTGCGCCATCTCTGCCCATTGCGAATCACCGAAACGCTCGATGACCTGCTGGAACTGCGCACGCGCATCGGCTTCCCGGTCGAGTTCCTCGAAGCATCGGCCCGCCTCGAAGAGTGCGCCGGCGCTCCACTGTGGGTAGTCGTACACAAGATCAACGCGGAGCAGTTCTCGTACGGCTTCTTCGTACTTCTTCTGGGCGTAGAGACACTCACCGATCTGGAACTGGGCGCGGGCGGCGGTTTCGCCGTCGTGCTGCTCGATGACCCGGCGGTAGCCTGCGATCGCCGCGTCGTGCCGACCCTGATTTTCGATGGCCCACGCCCTGCCAAAGATTGCAAGATATGCACGCTCGTCAGAGGAATACTCCTCGGTAAATCGCCCGTAGACCTCCTCGGCGCGCGGCCATTGCTGGAGCGCGATGCGAGCCTCTCCCAAACGCAATAGAGCAACGGGGACGATCGACTCCTCACCCGATTCTGACGCGAGGGCAAACATCTCCGCGGCTTTGTACATGCGGCCGAGTTCGAGGAGCGACTCGCCTGCGATCAGAGCTGCCGATGCGGAGACCTGATCTGCCGGCGTGCGGCTGGCAAGGGTTTCCAGGATCTCGGCCGCGGCTTCATGGTCGCCGAGCTCGCGCGCACAGACACCCATGCGGTATGTGGCTTGTTCAACAATTGCGGTATCGATTCGCCCGGCATTCTTGAGAATCTGACTGCACTGTTTAGCCGCGTCGTCATGCCGATCTTCAACCATTGCGATCGTAGCGATTTGAAGCCTGCTGCTAGGCGCATAGACGCTTTCCGGGTAACGATCGACCAAGAGTGTGAACATCGATTCCGCTCGCTGTGCATCTCCCGTAGCCCTGAGCGCACGGGCACGCTCGTAAACAGCGGCAGAGGCGAGCTGCGGGTCGAGCTCATCAAGCAACTCGCTTTGCGCGAAGATCTGCGAAGACTCGATCGTCTTGGCGTGATCATCCGATTTGGCGTATGAGAGTGTCAGCAAAGCGTTGGCACGAGCGTCCTCGGCGGGGCTGAGATCCTGACGGGTGAGCCTGGTCAGCACACCCACGGCTTTGCGGTGTTCACCCGAAGCGAGGAGAGCCTGTGCCTGGCTGAGAATCAATTGGACGCCGCCGGTGCCCTCATCGATCGCGGCGGCACGCTCAAAGTAAGTCGCGGCTTTGGCGTGATCACCCTCGCGCTGGGCGATCGAGCCGAGCTGCTGGAGAGCATTGAGCGCGATTGCTGATTCACCCGAGCGTGCTGCCTGCTCGAACGCCTCGGCTGCATCCGCAGGCTCATCAAGTGAAAGTTCTATGACGCCGATCTCGTACCACGCGCGGGAAGCGTGTGGAGATGATGGCAGCTCGTCGATCAACGCGTGGAATGCAGCCAGGGCGCTGCGTCGGTCACCAGATGACGCGAGCGAGAGACCCAGGCGCAACGCGGCGGCATCCCACGATGGCTTGTCGGAACCCAGTGAGACATAGCGGTCGAGCCACCGGGCGGCGTCTTCCCACCGTTCTTCAGTAAACGCGCGGTCGGCGAGAGCAAGCAGTCCCGGCAGGAAACGCTCATCCGTGTTGCTCTGCGTAAAGAGAGGTTCGAGGGTGCCAGCGGCAGCGGCCGCCTCACCGAGTTGGATCTGCGACATCCCGAGCCGATAGCGGGAAGTGGCCGCGAACTTGTGATCGCGGGGTAGTTCGTCGACGAGTTGGCCAAACGCCCTGGCGGCTGCGTTGTAATCGCCCCATTTGTACGCGCTCTCGGCTGCGATATACGTGGCATCGATCGCGGCTTCGCCCTCAAGCTCGCCTGCGGCTTGCGATGAAAGCTGCTGCGCAAGATCCGCGTTGCCGGCGCGCTGAGCGAACGAAGCGGCTGCGAGCAAGGCTTCACCGCCCAGCGGCTGCCCCTCGACCTCCTGCGCCAAAGCCCGCAGCGTCTGGACCGCCTCGGCATGTTTGCCGACGCTACCCAGCGAGAGGCCGAGCTGGTACATGATCTCGTGTCGCAGCGCTGATTCGGGATCGTCATTGAGAACCCGAGCGAGCGTGAGCGACGCCTCTTCGTGCTGGCCCATCCCCGCCTGCGCCCGCGCATGCCAGTACCGCACGCTGCTCGTAAGACTTTCGGGTGCGTGGCTGATGAGACGACGAAGGACACGATCCGCTTGGGCATGATTGCCCTGAAAAACCGCAAGGCGTCCGCGTTCGAGATCCACACGGGTAGCAAGAGCTGCGTCCAGACCCGATTCTGGGATCTCACCGAGTTCGCGTGATGCCTCGTCGAGACTGTTCAGGTCGATAAGAACCTGCGTAAGGCCAAGAGATATCTCGATCGACTGGACACCCTGAGACTTGTCTTTGGCGTTGCGGTACGCCGAGCGTGCCGCTTCGAGGTCGCCCATCTGCTGCAGCGTCCGCGCAAGCATGAGCCGCGCGCTGGCGGCGATCGGGGTGCTGCCGCCTTCGAGTCGGCCCAGACGCATCACAGCCTCGCGGAGGTTGCCCTCCTTGTACTCGGCCATGGCTGCACAGTAAGCGGCCCGTTCACGCAGTGCGCCAGTCATAAGGCTTTCGTGTTCGTCGTACGCCCGGACACAGGCGTTTAGATCGTCTGCGCGGTAAAGAGATTCAACATACAACGACGCGGCCTGGCCGACGAGGGCATGGCCGTCGTGTCGGCGGATGACCTGCCGAAGGACGCGTGCTGCATTCTTGGGATCATCCGTCGCCAGCATCGAGCGGGCCGAGAGGAGTGACGACTCGACGATGAACTGGAAACGCTGATCGGAAAGAAGTGGCTCGAGCGCCTCGATGGTCGCTTCGTGGTTGCTCAGTCGGCTTTGCGCCACGCCGAGGCCATACCGAGCCTGCTTTGCGAGCTCGTGCTCGGGGTTGGCTTCCAGGAACCGGGCGTACTCCTCGGCGGCGAGGTCGTTCAATCCTCGCGCGAGCATGCCCGAGGCCGCGTTGTACGTGTCGGCCGGCCTTGCCTGCTGCGCGTGAGCGGCAAGAGCCAGTGATGTGCAGGCGACAGCGACCGATCGGCGGTCGTTGGGTCCGACGCGGGTGCGATTGCACGCGTTTCAAAGAATGAATAAGATTTTCCTATGTGGTTGATTACTGCGGGTGCGCACGCAAACACCGGCCTCTCGGCCGGGTTGCGTGCGTGAGGCCGACAGATCGCACGGGCCAGAGCCCACCATGCCCGTCGTGTCGACCATGCCAACATACCACCCCAGCGGTGCTCGACCAACGAGCAGTCTGACAGTCAAGGCGAAACATGTCCAAAAGAACGGCCACGCCCCTTGGTCTGGGCGTGGCGCGTGCGAAGATTGCGCCATCCTTGGCGACGGTACCGAACATCGGCCTTCAACGCCGTCAGCGGCGACGCCTCATGGTTCCCACGCCCGCCAGCGCGATGACTGCCATGGAAGCCGGTGTCGGGACGAGCCGGACATCAACCCCGTCGATGCCCATATACGCGGCCGAGTCGGGGCCGAGCCAGCGTGACTGGAACGCGAGCTCGAAGCTCGCTGCGGGTGCGACGAAGCTCAGTGTTCCGAAGGTCCAGGCGATGTCGTCGCTGCCCAGCGCGGGCTTGGTCAGTGTGACCGAATCACCGATCGCCGAGCCATCGGCAAAGAATCGCCAGAATCCATCGGCTCCTGTCCAGCCGCTGGACGGATTCTGAAACCCGAGGTTGGTGGTGTAGAACTCAAGGGCGTAGGTCTGCCCGGGGATGAACCCCGTGACGATCTGCGAGATGCCCTCGTTGACGCCGAAGTTGTTGGCACCGCCTCGGACGAATGTGCCGCCGTTGGGCGAGAGAACCCACGGGTTTCCGGTGTAGTTGAAAGGGCCCGATGCGTCGCAGGTGTCTGCGGTGTCGGACCACGCGGTCCAGCTCGGCGGCGGGATACTGGCGGCCATGGGGCCGGTCATGTCCCCGTTCAGGATGGTCTGTGCGTGGGTGTGTACAGCGAGTCCCGCAGCGATTGCGGCGCAGACCGATAGCGTGGTGTTCATCTCATATTCCCCTGCGTGAGAGCTTGTCAGGCCGACGGCGGTGCCGGTCTTGGATATATCCGCAAGGTCACGATGAGGCACGACATGAACAGGTGAGAATTCAATACTCCAGAAATCACTAGCACTCGATGACGCGGACACTGACGTTGAGCGCGAGGCCGCCCTCTGCCGTTTCTTTGTACTTGGTCGCCATGTCCTGGGCCGTTTCCCACATCGTTTTGATGCAGTCATCCAGTGAGACGCGGGCTTCGGACGGGTCGCCGCAGATGGCGATGTTGGCAGCCGTGATGGCTTTGTTGGCGCCCATGGTGTTGCGCTCGATGCAGGGGATCTGCACGAGCCCGCCCGCGGGATCGCAGGTAAGGCCCAGGTGATGCTCCATGGCGATCTCGGCGGCCATCATGCACTGGCCGACGGTCCCGCCCAAGCAGTGCGCCAGGCCAGCGGCCGCCATCGCGCTCGAAACTCCGATCTCCGCCTGGCAACCGCCCATCGCGGCTGAAATCGTCGCGCCCTTCTTGAAGAGACTTCCGATCTCGGCGGCTACAAGCAGGAAGTCAACAATGCCCTGCTCCGTGGATTGCTCGTAGAAGCACCAGTAATACATGAGCACCGCGGGTATCACGCCCGCAGCGCCGTTGGTGGGCGCGGTGACAACGCGACCAAAGCAAGCGTTCTCTTCATTCACGGCCAGCGCGAATGCGCTGACCCAGCGGTTCACCTTGGTAAAGTCGCTGGTGCTCTTGGCGATCGAGGCGAGCCACTGGTCGATGGTCGCTTCCTTGGCGCCCGGGACATCGCCCATGATCTGGCGGTTCATGCGGGCAGCGCGGCGGACGACATCGAGGCCGCCCGGCAGGATGCCGTCGGTGTGACAGCCGCGGTAGATGCTCTCAAGCATGGTCCGCCAGAGTTTCAACACGCCCTCTCGCGTTTCCTCGGGGCTCTGCCACGCCTTCTCGTTTTCCATGACCAGTTCTGGGATGGTCCAGTTGTTCTGGGCGCAGTACTGCTCGACCTCCTTGGCCTTCGTGATGGCGTAGGGCAGGCAGACGAGGCGGTGCTCGCTGGGGACGTATTCCTCCTGCACCACGAAGCCGCCACCGACGGAGAAATAGGTCTCCTCGTGCGTAGAGCCATCGTCGAATGTTGCGGTGAACCGGATGCCGTTGGTGTGAAAGGGCAGCCGCTCGTCCATGTGGTAGACGAGGTCTTCATTCATGTTGAACGGGATGTCGCGCTCGCCGGCGAGTTTCATCTTCCCGAAGGCGGCGACCGCTTTGGCGCGTGCTTCGACGTTGCTCGTGTCGCAGGTTCGGTAGTCCTCGCCCGAGAGTGCCAAGATGACAGCGACCCCCGTGCCGTGCCCCCTGCCGGTCTTGGCCAGCGAGCCGAAGAGGTCGGTTCTGACGCGGGTGACCGAGTCCAGCCTGCCCATCTCCCCGAGCTTTCGCAGGAACTGCTGGGCGGCCCGCCACGGCCCGAGCGTGTGCGAACTGGAAGGGCCAACACCCACTTTGAAGATATCGAAAACGCTGATGGGTTCCATATTGGCGGATGGTAGGATATGAAGCACGTCCCTTAGCGACGAAACATTACCAACTCGTATCTCTCAGCGGATCTCTTGTCCCCACTCCGACGGCACCCGCACACGCCAAACGCACAATCCAGCAGCCTCCGTATTTGTCGGTTGACGCCCGCTCGTGAAGTAGAGCCACAAGCCATCGCGGCTTAGAGAGGGACTCCCATCAATCTGCGGGGAATTGAATGGCAGCAGTTCAGGCTCGGACCAGCCATCCTCGGTGAGCACCGAGGTGTAGAGGTCGGACGAGCCCGGGCCTTGAGGGTCGCCGATGCGGACGAAGATCAGGCGATTGCCGTGAGGAGTGAGGAGCGCGTCATGCTCCCGGAAACGCGTATTGACCGGCGCGCCAAGCCGCTCGGGCGCAGCCCAGCCTTCGCCCTCGGGACGCGACAGGAATATGTCCCAGTTGCCTCCGACTTGCCTTGTGAAGCAGAGCGAGCCGTCGTTCGAAATGGTCGGGTAGGCCTCGGGCGATGCCGTGCTGATTTCATCGACACGTTTCGGCTCGGACCATTCGTCTTCCGCGTTGCGATCGGTGAGCCAGATGTCCGCGTCGCGATAGAAAACGAACCGCGCACCACACGGCGAGAGATGCCCATCGCCCGCGTCGATGCCTTCGAGCCATACGCCCGGCCAGGCGGCATGCTCACGTTCAGCGGCTTCCCAGCTCTCGCCCGACCAGCGTAACGCCTCGATTGTGCCCACACCCGAGGCGTCGTCGTACCGCGTGAGCACCAGCAGCCGCCCATCGGGCGAGTGTGTGGTGTTGAATTCAGTGCCCTGCGTCGAAACGACACCCGGCCCGACGAGTTCCGGCTCGCCCCAGCCGCTGCCCGACACCTCACACCACAGCAACAATCCAAGCCCTACCGCTCCAAGCATCGTTCCAACTCCGCCCCGCCGCGGCTCTGTCTACAACAGACCAATCAAAGCGTTGCAACTAACCTGTTTGCGCACACAACATGCAGAAACGGTCGCCGACGAGCTCAACCCCGCCCGTAGATTGCGTCCAGCGCCGTGGCAAGGTCCGGGTAGGCGAATTCGAACCCTTCTTCCTCCAGGCGTTTGGAGACGCAGTATCTGCCGTAGAGCGCCAGTTCCGGATCGGTTCGCAGGAGCAGCGGCGCGCCGAGCCGGACCATCCATTCCATCGCGGGCAGACCCACGGGCATGCCGACCGCTTTGCGGAGCGTGCGCATGAACTCGGCATTGGATACAGGCTTGGGCGCGGTCGCAATGTACACACCTCGCATCGAATCGTTCTCGATCGCCCGCAAAAAGAGCCGATCCATATCGTCCTCATGGATCCAGCTCATGCCCTGCGTGCCCTTGGCGATCTTGCCCCCGAGTCCCAATCTCGCCATCAGCGAGAGCTTGGGCATGGCCCCGCCATCTTTACCAAGCACAAAGCTCGTCCGCAGCACCACGCCCCGCGTGTCCTTCGGTTTGGCCTCGTCGAAAGCTTTCTCCCACGCCTTGCCAACTGTCGGCGCGAGTCCATAGCCGAACGCCGAGTCCTCGTCGCAGACGAGGCTGGGCGGATCGCCGTAGATATGGGCCGTGGACATCTGCACCCAGACGGGCAGCGGGCTGTCGACCGTTTGCAGCGCCTCGCCCAGCACACGCGTCGACTCTACACGTGAGCGCAGGATCTCGTCGCAGTGGTCGGGCGTCTTGATGCAGTCGACCGTGCGCCCCGCGAGGTTCACTGCCGCGCGTGCGCCGTCCAGATGCCTCGCCCAGTCACCGACCGTGCGGGCATCCCAGATTTCGTGATGAACGCCATCGAGCCTGGCAGGCTTTGATCGTGAAAGGACGACGACCTCGGCACCGCGACGGGCAAGTGCTCTTGCGAGATTCCGCCCGAGAAACCCCGAGCCACCCGCGATCACCACACGTCCGTCAAGCCCCACCTCACCCACCGCCGGCCTCCGCAGGCCCGGGCGGCAGCTTGCACGCCTTGGAGATCCGGTACCGATTGTCCGCAAACTTGCGGTAGCCCCAGTCGAACACGCCCCGCAAGACAGGCAGCGTCGAGAGCACATAGATCGGAACGAGCCACCACACGCGCCGCATCACATAGCGGTACACCTCTGCCCCGCGGATCGTCTGGCCGTTCTCGAACATCAGATGGATGTCCGTCAATAGATCCGCCATCGGGACAGTAAGGCGGTCTTTCACCTTCGGGTTCTGCAGCGGCGTCACCTCGAGGCCCTGCTTGCGCACCACCGGCCTGAGTTTGGGCACCCAGCTCCGGCAGAAGCCGCAGGTGTCGTCGTACAGGATGTGACCGATCGTCTCGCTCACGGCTGTCCTATCTGGTTACCTGCCCCAATTCTCTATCGGGGAAGAACCGTGCGATTGTAGACCTTCACTTCCGAACCATCGGCCAGAAACGCCGATGCGGGCTCACGCAGCACGTCCGCAAACGCGCTGCCATACATAGCCGCAGCGTCACACACCAGTTCAGATGTCGCAGCCTTCCAGATCCTCCACCGCGGGTGCTCAACGCGGTACTCCCCTGTCCGCCCGTTCCGGGTCCGGGTGTAGCCCCAGTAGTGCTCTGAGATGAACTCCTCGGCACTCCCCGCCTCTGGGTCGTGCGATTCGCCCGTCACTGTGACGCCCAGCCTGCACGCCTCGCCCCGGAAGC